>CAJMSU010000031.1 GCA_905216155.1 uncultured bacterium | reverse complement strand
TATACAATACTTTAGAAAAAAAGAAAAGAGTATTGAACTTTGTCAACACTCTGAAGAATATTTTAGAATATTCTTTTTTTTTATACATATATTTAACTAGATAGAATGAGGAGGAGACAGTATGATAAATAAACAAAATTTATGGTTTTTAACATTGTTTAGTTTAATACTAGTACTTAGTGTATACTATATTACTATGCCAAATGATCTACTAAAAAATGCTGCTACTAGTAGTGAGGTTAGTAAGAAAAATAGTAAAAAAACAACAAAAGAGACAATTGAAGAAATATCTTCTTTATCAGCAATGAGAGTTAGTCTAGAAGAAGAAAGAGAATCATTAAAAGCAGATCTACAAGAACAACTTACTAGTGAAGAGGTTAGTAGTGAAGAAAAAAATAGTGCTTATGAAAAACTTAAATATTTAAATGAAGTTCAAGGAAAAGAAGAAGAGTTTGAAAAGAAAATAAAAAAAGAGATAAAAAAAGATTGTTTTGTTAAAATGGATAACACCAATGTCTCAGTAGTATGTGTTTCAGATAAACATGATAGTAGTGTTGCTAATAATATCATGCGTCTTATTCAAAATGAATATAAAGATAAATTATATATAACTGTAAAATTTCAAAAATCTTAATGGGTAAATGCATACAACAAAAACACCATCTTACATAAAATACTCTAGGTGGTGCTTATATGTCAAAAGGTATTTTAACTGCTAGAGAAAGAGATGTTTTTGAACTTTTAATAGTTAATAAGAGCACAAGAGAAATAGCTAACATATTAAATATAAGTGAAAAGACCGTTAGAAACCATATTTCTAATGTGATGCAAAAGCTTGGAGTAAATGGACGAGCTGGTGCTGTTGTCGAATTATTAAAACTTAAAGAATTATCTTTATAATCGTACTATTTAAGTACGATTTTTCATATTATTTGGTAGGTGATATTATGTTAAGAACTAAGGCATTAAGAAAAATATTTATAACTACACTTACTTTATTTATATTATTAACAGTATATACAATACCAAATACATTAAATAGTAATGTATTAAAGACCAATTTAGAAGTAGAAAACGCTACAGGATTATATACAAATAATATATATTTACTTAATAGTAATAATTATTTAGTTAAAGCAAAAATTCTACTTGATTCCAGTAAAATAGAAGAAAAAGTAGCTAAAATTATTTCTAATTTAACAATTAAAGATGGCTCTAATTTTCCTAATGGTCTAAAAGCTTTAATACCTAGTGGAACTAAATTAAATAATGTATTATACAAATCAGGTAAAGTTACAATAGATTTATCAAGTGAGTTTTTAAATATGAAAATAGACAAAGAAAAACAAATTATTTCTAGTATAGTATATAGTATTTTAGACTTAGATGAAATCTCTACAATAAGTATTTTAATAGATGGAAAACCAATGGATAGCTACCCAAATACTCATGAGTCTCTTCCGACAGAACTAGATAAAAGTATTGGAATAAATAAAGAATATGATTTAACATCACGTAAAGATATTAATAAAGTAGTAATTTATTATATTGAAAAAATAGGTGATAATAACTATTATGTTCCAGTTACCAAATACTTAAATGACTCTAGAGATAAAGTTAAAATAATTGTAGAAGAACTCGCTAGTAGTTACACATATGATAATAATTTAATGAGCTTTTTAAATAGTAATGTAAAACTTTTAGATTATAAAGAACAAGAAAATGTTATGTTTTTAAATTTTAATAATTACTTATTTGATACTAATGATAAAGTTTTAGAAGAAGTTTTATATACTATTTCATACTCAGTTTTTGATAATTATGATGTAAATATGGTTATGTTTCAAGTAAATGGAAAACCAATAAAAGAAATCTCTTTTAATAGTATAAAATAAAAAATAGTGATAAACTAATAATAGGAGATGATATGATTGATAAAAATAACAGACGAACTATTGGATAAATATTTAAATGACTTTTTAAAAGATGATACTAATGTAGTAGCTATGAATACAGTATGTAATAATGGTATTAGTAAGAGTTGTACAAATTATGGTAGTAAATATCAAAATAATCATAATTATTCTATAACTATCGATGTAGGAAATGTCTGCAATCAAAAACAATCAGGTAGATGCTGGATGTTCGCAGCTCTTAATTTTATGAGAGTAGAAGTTATGAAAAATCTAAACTTAGCTAATATGGAATTATCACAAAGTTATCCACTTTTCTATGATAAATTAGAAAAAGCAAATTTCTTTTTAGAGTGTATAATTGATTCTCTATCACAAGAAGTTGATAGTAGAGAAGTTAGTTTTTTATTACATGATCCTATGCAAGATGGTGGACAATGGGATATGTTTAAAAATCTAGTAAAAAAGTATGGTGTAGTTCCACAAGAAGTTATGCCTGAAGTTAATCTTAGTTCAGCAACCCGTGAGTTAGATAGATATTTAACATTAAAGTTACGTGAATTTGCAAAAGATATAAGAAATTTTTATAAAAATGGTAAAACAATAGATGAAATAAGATTAGAAAAAGACAATATGTTAAATGATATTTATAGAATGCTTGCTATATCATTAGGTATTCCACCAAAAAAATTTACATTTGAAACAAGAGATAAAGACGATAAATTTATTAGAATAGAAGATATTACACCAGTTGAATTCTTTAATAAATATGTAAAAATTAATTTAGATGACTATGTTAGTATAATTAATGCACCAACTTCTGATAAACCATTTAATAAAACCTACACAGTTAAGTATTTAGGTAATGTATATGGAATGGATAAAGTAGTTTACCTAAATTTGCCTATAGATGAATTAAAAGATTTAACAATTAAACAATTAAGTGATAATCAAGCTGTTTGGTTTGGTAGTGATGTAGGACAATTTTCAATTAGAGAAACAGGTATTATGTCACTAGATTTACTTGATGTTGATAAACTCTTTTCTACAGGATTTAATATGAGTAAAGCAGAAAGACTTGATTATTGTGAAAGTATGATGACACATGCTATGCTTTTATGTGGTGTTAATATTATGGATAATGGTAAACCAAATCGCTATAGAGTAGAAAATAGTTGGGGTAAGGATGTTGGACGAGATGGATTTTTCGTAATGAGTGATGAATGGTTTGATGAGTTTGTATACCAAGTTGTTATTAATAAAAAATATTTAAGTTGTGAACAACTTGCTTCATTAAAAGAAAAATCAATAGAACTTAATCCATGGGATCCAATGGGTGCTTTAGCAACAGTAAAGGGTAATTTATAAAAATTGCTCTTTTATTTTGTTAAAAAAATTATAAAAATACTTGAAACATTATAAAAAGTATTGTATAATTTATTTTGTCAATGAGTTATGTCTGCGTAGCTCAGCTGGATAGAGCAATCGCCTTCTAAGCGATCGGTCAGGCGTTCGAGTCGCCTCGCGGACACCATTTTGATATAAACTTGAATATTTCAAGTTATAATAAAAATGACTTTTTACAAGTCATTTTTTCAGAGTGTAGACAAACCCTAGATTTTTTTCTAAGGGTTTTCTTATGAATAA
>CAJMSU010000030.1 GCA_905216155.1 uncultured bacterium | reverse complement strand
TCGAACCCTAGACCCACTGATTAAGAGTCAGTTGCTCTACCAACTGAGCTAACAGTCCAATTCGTAATTGCATATTTATTTTATAATAAATAATTAATAAATTCAAGTAGTTTTACTATTTTTTTGTAAAAATTTAAAAAGGCTTCTATTATAAAGTCTCTTTTATTTGGTGTAAAAACTCTTTAAATAACAATTCACTCTCTATACTATTATCTCTTTCTGGATGCCACTCCACTCCTATTTGAAACAGATTATTATAACTTTCAATAGCTTCTATCACACCATCTAAGCTATACCCAACTATTTTAAATTTATTTGATGCTAAAACTTGTTGGTGGTGATAAGAATTAACAATTAATTTATCGTTATGAACAATATTTTTTAGTTTTGATTCAGTAAGTATTACAGTGTGGTTACAGTTATAATGATTTAATATATCTACTAAATTATTATTAGTATCATAAAGTGCCATTGATTGCATACCTTGACATATACCAAGTATTGGTAATTTATTTTCTAAAGCATAACTTATAAAATAATCATCAAGATCAATTTTCATATCTCCACCAGTTAATAATACACCACCACAAAGTTTTAGTAAGCATAAATTATTTTTATTAATAAGAATAGGAACTCCACCGTTATTACTTATAGCATTTAAATAATTTTTATCTATTTCTTTGGAGTTTTCACCTCTATTTAAAACAGCAACTAATTTCATAAAAATAAAAAGATAGTTAAAAACTACCTTAATTTACCTTTAACACCTTTCATTCCTTTTATACCACCATGAGCTTGGAATCCTTGTAATATATTTGAATTGAAAGAATGAGTTTTACTAACACGCTTTTTATAATCTTTTACTCCAATATTTATCATATCATCTAATAAATCAGAGAATTTTATACCTTTTTCATTCCATAAATAGAATGCTAAGCTACCTGGAATAGAATTAATTTCATTTATATAAACTTTTCCTTTACTATCATCAATTAAAAAATCAATTCTACAGTTACCAGATGATCCTAAAGCTTTAAATGCATCTTTTGCAACTTGTTCTACTTCTTCTCTAACATTTTTGTCTAAGTCTGCAGGTAATTTTCTATTAGCAGAAGCCATTCCTTTAGAACTACCTTTAATAGGCATTTTTCCACCTTTTAACTTACCTTTTCCTGAACCAATATATTTATCATTATAAGTTAAGAATTTACTACCAGTTAGTACTTCTTCAATTTCACTTACTATTTGATGTTCATAATTACCTTTAACTGCGATATTTACTTCTTTTAGATTTTTAACAACTTCTTCTACAACAATTTTTTTGTCATATTGAATTGCATCATCTATACCTTCTATTAATTCGCTTTCATTGTTACAAACTGATATACCAACACTAGATCCTGTTGTTGCAGGTTTAACTATTACTGGATATTTAAGTTTTGAAAGTTTCTTAAGTACTTCATCACTATCTTGTTTATAATCAATATCATAAAACCATACATGTTTTACTATTGGTAAGTTTGCTCCTTTTAGAATATCTTTCATATAAACTTTATCTTGTCCTACAACTGATGCATAAACATCACTTCCTACAAATGGTATACCTATAGTTTGTAGATATCCTTGTAGAACTCCATCTTCAACATTAGTACCATGTACTATTGGAAATGCTATATCTATATCTGTAACGATACTTCTTGGAAATTTCTTTTTCTGTAAAACATATCTACCATCAGTATAGTATAACACTACATTTTTTCCATATTTTTTAATTAAGCTTAAATCATTATATACATCAATGTCTTTAAGCATGTCACCTGTATACCATTCTCTATCTTTTGTAATATAAATTGGTATAATGTCATATTTTTCTTGATCCATCTTATTCATTGCCTGTAAAGCTGAGATAATACTAACTTCATGCTCTACAGATTCACCACCAAAAATAACTCCTACTTTAATTTTCATATTTTCACTCTCCTATTCACTATAAGTATCTGGTAAATCATTTTCAAATAAAGCATACACATCTTTTTTACCTGTTAACTGTCCTATAAAAGGATATGCATCTCTTACATCATTAAACACAACAATTTTGTCTTTGTCAAATTTCATCTTTTCTAATCCTTCTCTTATAGGCCTAGTTTTTTCTTTACCAATTAAAACTACATAATCGGCAGATGATGCAATTTGCTCTCCAAATTTTTCATTATAATAATCTTCTTTTTCACCAAGCTCTATCATTCCTGGTGTAACAACAACCTTTATTCCAGGCATCATTTTTAAAACTTTAACAGCGTTTTCTGCTCCAACAGGATTAGAATTATAAGCATCATCTATCATATAATAATTACTAATCTTTTTAAGTTCAAGTCTATGTTCTATAGGCCTTACGCTTTTTACTGCTTGTTGTAATTGTTCAATTGATATACCAAATTCAACACCACAAGCAATACCTGCTAATATGTTATAAACATTATGATCTCCTAATAATTTAGTTTCAAAGGCATATTTTTTCTTATCACCTTTAAACATTACATTAAAGCTAGTTCCTTTATTAGAACATTTAATATCAGAGGCTAAAACATCAACATCATGATTATTAATTCCAATCCAGATAGTTCTAACTTTGTTTTTTAATTTATAATTAACTTGTTTTTCATCATCACCATTTAAAATAGCAAAACCATCACTTGGTAGAGATTCAATAAGTTCAAATTTACCTTTAATAATATTTTCTTCACTACCAAATGATTCTAAATGAGCAGTACCAATTTTAGTTAAAATCCCATATTTAGGATGAACCAGATCACATAATTCCTTTATTTCTCCTACTACATAAGCTCCCATTTCTGCTATAAATATATCATTAAACTTATCTAAATGATTATTAATTGTTATCATAAGACCATTTGGAGTATTTAGATTTCTAGGTGTTGGTAGTGCGTCATATTTAATATTTAAAATATCACTTAAAATATTTTTACTACTTGTTTTTCCATAACTACCAGTAATACCTATTACTTTTAGGTTAGTCATGCTCTTTAGTTTTTTCTTTGCTTTATTCATATAATAGTAATATACACATTTTTCTATTGGTGTATTAATAACTTTAGCAATAAATACCATTATAGGATTTAAAAAGATACAAATTGCAAGAATAAAAATAAATACAAAACTATTTTTAATATTAGTGTAGTTGATAAACATGAATACAGTTGGAATTAAATATAAAATAGATGTTGTAATAATTAGTCTTTTTACTCTAGCAGTTATAACTAGAGGTTTTTTATCTTTAATATTTGCAAGTCTTTTTTTCCAAATTCCACCTAAGGCAAAGTATATAACAGTAATTGCAATAATAGTTGCAACTGATAAATTTTTAATATCACTTATAAAGGCAAAGCCTACTAAAGCTAGAAAGATATTTATTATATCAATATCTATTAACTCACCTTTATTTTTATATAACCATTTAAAATATCTATTATTTTCGTTGTATAAATTTTGTTGTAACATATGTAAATATCTTTTTGATTTGTTCTTTAAGCAAAATAAAACAGATATTATAAAAATCAAATAAAGAATAATCATTTTACTCATCTCCTAACAAAAAGCTGTCTAAAATAGTGACTACTCTATCTAAATTTTCTAAATATGCATAATGTGTACCAGGTAAAACAATTAATGCTGCATCACACATAATTTTTTCTACTTCTTTGGCCTCACTTACTGGAGACTCTGTATCATTTTCACCCCAAATAAGAAGAGTTGGTTCTTCTATTTGTCTAGCATATGTAGATAGATCTTCATTTACAACATTAACTAAAGTTTGTCTCATAATAGGGCTTGCAGCTTTATAATCTCTTGACCCTATATATTTTTTCATGTATTCACCAATTTTATTCATACCTGGTAAGGTTTTTAATTTCTTTAAAATTTTAACTGATAAAGGTAATTTTTCGTCTATTCTAATACATGGGCTTCCAAATAAAACTAATTTTTCTATTGCATTATTAGCACTATATCTAATAGCAACTCTTCCTCCAAATGAATGGCCCATAATAATTGGTTTTTTTATTCCTAATTTTTTAATGAAATCTTCTAAAAGTAAGGAGTAATCACTTATAGTCCAAGCAACTTCTGGTTCACTGCTTTCACCAAAGCCAGGAAAATCTAATATAGTAATACGAAATTTATCAGCAAATCTATCTCCAAGAAATTTCATCATTTCAATATTTTGTCCCCAACCATGTAAAAGAACAATATCATGTCCTTTACCATATTGTATGTAATTAACATCAACATTTCTAATATTTATTTTCAAAACCATCACTTCCACTCTTAGGTAATTATATCATAAAAAATAACCTATATACAATAAAAAGTCCTATATTACTAGGACTTTACATAATTATTTTTCTTCATGTATTTTATCTATAATAGCATCTATATGTTCACCATATGAAATAGAGGTATCATAAATAAACTTAAGTTCTGGTGTATGTCTAATATCTATTGCTTCAGACAATTTTCCTCTAATAAAAGGTGCTGCTTTATTTAAAGCAATTTTTACCTCATCTTTTTTATTATTATCTAATACTGTAAAATAAACTTTGGCAAAACTATAATCACTTGTAACGTCACAACCTGTAATAGTTACAAAATTTAGTGTTTCATCTTTTACTTCAGTCATTAATATTTTACTAATTTCTTCTTGTACTGCATGATTTAATCTTTCAATTTTTATACTTGACATATTACCACCTCTTTTTACTATATTTATCTTTTTATTTCTACTAGTTCATAAATTTCAATAATATCGTTTTCTTTATAATCTTGACAATTTTCTAAAGTAATACCACAGTCCATATCTTTTTTTACTTCTTT
>CAJMSU010000029.1 GCA_905216155.1 uncultured bacterium | reverse complement strand
TATGTCCATATTACTAAAGCATTCATCAAATAGATAAATTTTACTATTCCGATAAAGAGCTCTAGCACATGCTATTCGCATTTTCTCACCAGTACTAAGACTGTTTAACTCCATTTCGTTTATAGTATGGATATTTCTATCTTTACTAGCTAATACATTATTAAGACCAGTCACTTTTAAAATTTTATTAATACTATTCATATTTACTTTTCTTCCCATAGTTATATTTTCTAAAAGTGATTTAGCTTCTATTGATATATTACTAGTTACATAGGAAATATCATTTCTTAGATCTGCTAAGTTATAATGAGTAATATCCACATTATTAATTTTTATCATGCTAAACTCTGGTTCTAAATATCTACCTAGTAATTTAAATAAAGTACTCTTTCCACTGCCAGACTTTCCATAGAAAAAGATATGTGATTTAAATGGAATAGTTAGATTTATATTTTTAAGTAGCTGCTTTAAGCCATAAGAAAATGATAGATTATTAACAGTAATATTTAGTTCTTTTTCATATATATTAGGTGAATAATTTAATAATAGTTCCCTTTTAAGAAGAAAGAAATCATCTAGCCTGTCAACTGTTTCTTTATATTCTTTTTTTGCTAATAATTGAACTATTAAAGTTTCTTCATTTTTCAAGGTTACCCCTATAAGACTCTCTAAGAATATAAAGGTAGAAAGATTATCTATTTTCTTAGCACTGATTAATAAAACAGATAGGAGAAAAAACAAGGAAAAGTAATTAATATTTTCTATTAATAAAAATAAGCTTTTAGTCTTTTCCTTATACTTTTCTAAAGAACTAGTAGTTATAAAGTAATTAGTCATACTATTATTTAATTCTTTTGATTTACTCTTTTCATAGTGGTATCCTTTTATCATTTCAAAAAAATGATACGTACTTGATACTAATAAGTTAAATTTATCACGTTGGTAATAATAGTTTTGTAAGTGTTTACCAAGTCCTTTCTTTTGAAAGATAACTAACAATAGAAAAAATACATTACTAATTAATAAGAAGAGAAAAACTCTTAAAGATACTTTTAAGAAAATTAAATATAAAGCAAGTAACAGTGGTAATACTCGTAAAACAACTAACTTTTCATCAATAAAAAAGTCACTTATAAATTGAACATCTTGAAATATAGAAAGTACTTTTTCATTTTCTGTTCGTTTTAAATTATTTATAGGAAGCGATAAAAACTTATTTATTACTTTATTTGACAAGGTTTTAGAAATAGATAATTTTAATGCTAACTGATAACTAAATAATAAATAATCCGCGATTATTTTAAGAAAGGAGATTAAGACAAAAGGAATCATTAAAGTATACATGTTTTGTAAGTTTTCTGGTATTAGTGCATAGTTTAGAAATATTTTTAATTGAAAAAAAGTAGCTAGTTCTAATATAAGACTAATTAAGGAAATAGTTAGAAGAAAAGTAAAGTAACCTTTTTTAGTCTTTGCTTGGACTTTTAAGATATTTGTTACTACTTTATATTTTTCTATTTTCTTTAAGAAAGCAGTTGGCTTAACAAAAAGATAATAGTTAGTACTTCTACTAACAAATTCTTCTATAGTTAAGTTATATTTTCCTTTAGCTGGATCCATTATATATAACTTATTAGCACTAATTTTGTAGACTACTACATAATGATACTTATTTGCATTTTTATCTATTGTTAAATGAGCAATGCAAGGAAGAATATAGTTATTTTCTAAGTCTATCTTTCCTTCTAATGCCTCGCAATCAAATCCTAAGGATTCAAATACATTTTTAAGGCCAAATAAAGTTACACCTGTTCCATCATATAAAGATGTATCTTTTAAATATTCACTTGTTGGATAAATATTATAATAAGATAATACACATTTAAGACAAGCTATACCACAGTCAGATTGACTCTCCTGCTTTATAAATAATATTTTTTTTATTCTATCACCTCCTACAATTATGATAAACAATCAACTTATTTTTTTCCCCATCTAAGAATAATATCAGTTATTTTGACAAAAACACCAGTTTTTTCCAATCTATACTAAAATATTAACAAGGTGGTAGAGATGCATTATCAGAGAATTAGAGATTTAAGAGAAGATAATGATTTAACACAAAGAGAATTAGCTAATAAATTGGGTGTAAAGCGTTCTACTTATGCCATGTGGGAATTAGGTGACACTAACTTTCCAATCGAAAAGTTAGCTATAGTTGCAGAAATATATAAAACAAATATTGAATACTTATTAGGATTAAGTTATGATAAAAGTCCTATGACATATGAAAAAGATATTGATTATAATTTCATTGCAAGTAATCTAAAGAAATCAAGACTACGTCTAAGGAAAACGCAAAAAGAATTTGCTAATACTTTAGGTGTATATCAATCAAGTTACTCTTATTATGAAGATGGGCAAATAAGAATACCAACTGATAAACTTATTAAATTAGCAACTACTTATCATATTTCGATAAATAAACTTTGTGGTGGGACTATTAAAAAGAAAGATCTTCATTATCTTTTCCAATAATCTCTAGAAATTTAATTTTTTTTCAAATAAATATTGACATTGTAAAATATTTCTGTATAATTAATATTGTCTTCTGAAAAAAAGGAAGGCGGTACTTATCTTGCGGATGTAGTTTAATGGCAGAACCTTAGCCTTCCAAGCTAACTACGGGAGTTCGATTCTCCTCATCCGCTCCAGATTGATAGGAAACTCGAACTTTTCGAGTTTAAGTAATAAATGCTAACTAGAAATAGTTAGTTTTTTTGTTATTTAAGAAAGGAAAGTGATGAGTTATGACAATAGAAACTAAAAAACTTGTAATAAGTGAAGAATTAAAAAGAAAGATTGAAATGATATGTAAGTTTGCTTATGTGGAATATTCCTTTATTAATGGATATATTATAAATCTTAAAAATGCTAATATAGCCTAGGTAAAACCCCATATTTTGAAAGTTAAAGCCAATGACTACTTAATATTTGAAGATAGTGAAAATGTCTTTATAAACGGTTATAATAACAAAATTAAGTTTAAAGATTTAGAACAATACTTAAAAATGAACTAATATAGTCTGACAAACTGAAAATAAATGATACAATATAAAACCAATAAAGGAAGCAGTATCTAGTCTTTTATTAGAAAGTGAGGTACTACATGAAAAAGCAAACAAAATATTATATTGAATTTTATAGGAAGTTAAAGATATTAGTTTAAACTAGTGTTTTTAGCTTCTTTTTTTATTAGAAAAGGAGTTGATATGAATATGGATGAAAAAATCAAAAGTGCTGGTATATATATTAGAGTTTCTACTTTTGACCAAGCAAGAGAAGGATTTAGTTTGAGAGAACAAGAAGAAAGATTAAAAGAGTTTTGTAAATTTAAAAGATATAATATTTATAAAGTGTATCAAGATGCAGGAATAAGTGCTAAAAATGACAAAAGACCTGCTTATCAAGAAATGATCGAAGATGTTAAAAAAGGTAATATTAATGTTATTGTTGCTTTAAAACTAGACAGATTAACTCGTTCTGTATATGACATTGAAAAATTAATGAAATTTGTTAATGACTATGAATGTGATATAGATTGTATGGCTGATGAATCAAACACTACTACATCCAATGGTCGTATGGTTATGAGAATAATGACTAGTGTTTCTCAAAATGAAATTGAAAAGTGTTCTGAAAGAACTAAATTTGGTATGGCAGGTGCAATTAAAAACGGTCATATTCCTAATAGAACTGGATTAGGTTTTAAAAGAGAAAACAAAAAGTTAGTACCTGATCCACTAACTAAAGATATAATAGTTAGAATATTTGATTTATATTTAGAAGGTAAAAGTCATCAAGCAATTGCTAATATCTATAATAAAGAAAAAGTATTAGGAAAAACTAATTGGTACGATTCTACAATACAAAAGATATTATCTAATGAACTTTATAAAGGCGATTATGTAAATGGCAAAAGAACAAAACACCCAACTTATTATGAAAATGTTATTGAACCTATTGTTTCAAAAGAAAAATGGGAAAGTTGTCAGTATCAAAAATTAAGAAATGCTAGACATTATGAAAGAACAGCAACTTATTTATTTACTAATAAGTTAAAATGTTCTAAATGTGGTAATTTTCTAGGTGGTCATGCTACTACAAAAACTAATGGTAAAAAATACTATTACTATAAATGTAATACTTGTAAAACTTATTTCAATGAAATAGATATTGAAAAAGAATTAAAAGCATTTATGTTAGAACTTGCTAAACAAGATGACCTTATTAATAATTACTATACGCCATTTATTAAATCAAAATTAGAAGATAAAACAGAAGATTATAAAAAAGAAATTAAAGATTTAGATAAACAACTAGATAGAATTAAAACAGCTTATATTAAAGGTGTTGTAAAACTAGAAGATTTTGATAAAGAAATAAAACATATCGAATATCAAAAATCTGATTTAGAAAAAAGGCAAAAAGGACAAAAACAATATGAGGATTTAAGTTTCACCCTTAATGATTTATTAATTATACAAGATATACAAGAAATAGAATTTTATACTAACCCAGATGTTTTAAATAATTGGTCTAATAAATCAAAAGAAGATAAACAAAAAATAATTGGTAAATATATTGATAATATAACTATTGAAAAGAAAAACAATAAATTTGAAATATCTAATATTGAATTTAGAAAAAATTATTTAGAGGATATGATATATAATCACTATAAATTTAATACACCTTGTAATGTGTATATGTATGAAGATGAATATGGAATACCACTAAAACTAAATCATGAACTTAAAACTATGAAAGAAGCAGAAAATTATTTTAAAAGATTAGAAAAATATGTTGGAGATTATAAATTAAACTATTATATAAGTGAAATTGATGAAAAAGAAAATAGATTTAATTATACTCAAAATAACGATGTTGAAAAAATAATTAGATTAATTGGTATTGGAGATAAGAGAAAAAAAGATGATTTTAAATTAGGCGTTATTACTTTAGACTTATCTATGTTTAAAGATAAAGATGGGAAAGAAATTTATAAGAAACTATTTGATAAATTAGAAAAAGAAAGACTAACATAGCCAAAATTATGTTAGTCTTTAATCATCCTATAAATTTTACAAAAAATAATCAAGTAGGATGATTTAATAAATATTAAATGCTTTATTTTATAAGGTTTAACTTTCATATCAACCTAATATCAACCTACCTCGTAGGTTGAATTTCGTAAGTACGAAATCAGTATTGTGTAACACTAAACCCTTATGAAATAAGGAAAAGTTTAGTATAGTTGCACAAGTTTCTTATCCTGCTTTTTCACATATACTAATATTTATATATGAAATCATCCTATTTATAAAAAGTAAAAAAGATCAACTATTAAAGTTGATCTCAACGATAAATTGTAATTTATATGTTTTGAAAATTTATTTTATTGAAAAATAAGCGGTTCAA
>CAJMSU010000028.1 GCA_905216155.1 uncultured bacterium | reverse complement strand
TATACAATACTTTAGAAAAAAAGAAAAGAGTATTGAACTTTGTCAACACTCTGAATAGTCTTTATATTAGACTATTTTTTTGTTATAATTTTAATGGTGGTATGATATGAAGAAGTATATAAAAATTAGTATAATTATCATTATTATTTTAATTATAGTAGAATTAGTAATTAACGCTTTTACCAATAAAAAATCATCTACTTATAATATTTTTGATGGTAATAAAAGATACAAAATAGAACAGAACTATAAAAAAATTGCTAACAACAATATATTTTCTTTTACAGTTAAATTAAAAAAAGATACATATAACTTTTCTTATAATAAAAAATTCTCTAAAAAAACACAAATTATTAAAAATATAAAATATTATAAGAAGAACAATTTAGAATGTATTTTACCTAAATATAGTGATAATAGTATATCAGACCTTTATTGTTTACTTGATAAAAAGCAAGTAAGTTACTCTTATCTAGAGCAGACTAATAATAAAGATTTAAAAGATATAGTAAAACAAATTAAAAATAAAAAGTTAAATAAACTACATAGTGATAATAGTTTACTAGTTAAATATAAAAACATTTCTTATTATAAAAATAATATAGATAAAAATATTACCTATTCTATTTGGTACTATAAAGGATTATATAGTATTAATAATGATAATGGCAAATATAAAAAAATATTAAAAAAAGACAAATATGAAAACACACTATCTATGCTTGTAGATAAATATTATATAGTTTTTAATACTGATAATATGAATCATAAATTATTTTATAAAGAACTTTTTATCTATGATATAGAAGATAACAAATTATCAACCATTAAATTAAATAAAGAACTATCTATTGATACCTATATTAATGGTGTTTATGATAATAAATTATATATTACTGATGTTGATGCTTTAGTTCAATATAGTATTAATCCCAAAAATAAAAAAGTTGAAGAAATTGGTAGCATAGATAATGGATTTTATACTGTCAATAATAATAATCTTGTACCAGGTAAATTAAAAAATAATATTTTTAGTACAACTATTACTAATAACAATATTGGTAAATTATATAAAACAAATAGTATATATAAAAGTTTAAATAGTTATTATTTTATTAGTGATGATGGCTTTTATCAAATTATAAATAATGACTATAAAAATCCAATTAAGTTATTTGATTTTCCATCTATAAAAGAAGTAAAAATAAAAGATGGATATATTAGTTTTATAGTAGATGATACTATATATTTATATAGTGATGGTGTTGGTCTTAGACCTGTTATAAAAGATAGTGAATTAAAATATAATTATAAAAATATATATGATTTTTGGAAGAAGTAATAACTTCTTTTTTTCTTTCATAAAATTAAGTATAGAAAAAACAAAAAAATGTTGAAATGTTAATAGTTTTTTGTTATAATTTTAGATGTGAATGGGGCTTTAGCCAAGTGGTAAGGCGTGGGTCTGCAACACCCTGATCACCGGTTCAAATCCGGTAGGCCCCTCCATTTAATAATTACGACATTAGTCGTTTTTGATATGCGGATGTAGTTTAGTGGTTAGAATACGGCCTTGCCAAGGCTGTGACGGGGATTCGATTTCCCTCATCCGCTCCAAATTGATTGATACTCAGAAATTAACTTCTGAGAGTAATAAATGCTGCTAACTTTATAGTTGGTTTTTTTGTTATATAAAGGAATTTGTTTTAATGTTAACATAGAAACTATAAAACAAAAGAAGAAACAAATTAAAAGAGACTAGTTATACTTAAAACTAATCTCATTAGTAAATTGTGATATGTTTAACTAAATAATATTGATACATTACCATATATTGCTACTCTTAATATCCCTATAATGACTAAATGCAAAGGATAATATAAATAGAAAAACCATTTCATCCAATTCATTTTGCCTTTTTTACCATTATAGATATTTAGTAATGGATATACTAAGACAACTGCTAATGTAATTAATCCATAAGTTTTACTCACAAATAAATATGAAATAAGTGCATAAATGAAAATCCAAAAACCCATACTTATAAGTTGCTTTTTTAAATTACCTCTATTGGAATACATAGATAAAATTGCCATTACTGCTATACAACTCCAATCCGATGAAAAAGTTATAATATTTATTAAAATTATTAATACCCATTTTTGCCATTCTTTTAAATTAGTATTGCTATTTGCAATATAAAGAGCAACCACTGCCCAAGCAAGAGACCACATAATACTTGTTTGATTAAAAATACTTCCTGAAGTAAATGGTATATAATTAATTCCAAAGGCAAAGCAATATGCAAAATGAGATATTATTGCAAATATAAATAACCTTAAAATATATTTTTTTAAACTCTTGGTATAATAAAAGCCTTCACAAATAAAGAAAAACATAATAGGTGCTGTTAATCTACCAATTATATGTAAAATATTTGAAATTATATTATTAGGCATTCCTGGATAGATTAGATCTGCAATATGATCAATTGTCATTGCTACAATTGCAATTAATTTTAAATTATTAGAATTCAATTTTTTCATTACATCATCCACCTAACAGATTATTCTTTGTCTTTTTCTTTGCCATTTTTAGACATATACGCTACAGTCAAAACGATACCAACCAGATTACATCCAATTGATAGTCCTATTAATATACCACTACTAAAATTACCAAAATTACTAGTTTCCTTTCCACTGAAATATATATAGGTTAAATATAATAAATTTCCTAATATAATTAATAATGTTCCTGTTTTTAATTTTTTCATAAAACACCTCACTTTTCATTTAAACTTCAAATATTTATTAAGAGCCTTTTTAAATACTAATATTGCTTTAGCATAATTAGTTACAGATATTGTTATTAATTTATATCTATTTTCTAATACTCAATAATATCTGTCTTATCTACATATAATTATACTATATATTTTGTTTTATTGTATATAAAAATGAAACGTCCAAGATTCATCCAACAACACTTAGTATATATTCAATAATTATATAAAAATAACAATTTCCACCACTATAATATAAAATAATAAAAGAATTTATATTATTACTGAAAATTAATAATAAATTATAGTTTAACATTTATTTTTCGACATCACACATTAGTTTAGCATATACTGGCGCAAAAACTGAAGTAATAATTAATAAAATTTTAAAAACTGCAATGCTATTAATTATACCAGCAATTAGCATTAAAATATATCCTAAAACTCTTCCGATTGCTATAAATAAACTAACATATACAACATATTCTATTTTCCATTTTTCTATATTACATTCTCTTACTAAATTACCTTTTTTTGTATTGTAAATTACAGTTAAAATTGATATAGAAATAGTATACAAAGAATTATATATTATCAAAGTTACTTTATTAATATCAAATATTAAGCCTAAGACACTAAGTACAATTAATATAGAACAAATATACAAAACATATTTTGCATTGTTTTTATTATAATACTTCTTATACAAATAGAGTGTTAGCATTGAGCATACTGAAAATATACTAGTTAAAATACCAAGATTAAAGGATGTTTTAAATACCATTATAGTTATTATTACAACTAGAGAATTCATAGAACTTTCAATAACACCGTATGCTACAGCTGATTTTACATATTTTTTTATTTTATACTTTTGTCTTTCATTTAAATTGTTTATAAATTTACTTATACTATAATCTTTGTTTGTCTCTTTTTCACAATCACTAACTTTCCCAATTTTTAGTGATGATATAATTTGAATCAGCGATATTATAAAAATACATACAGCAATCTTACTAAATGAATATAGTTCTATAGAGGTTCCAAGAATAATAGGAACGACTATATTTATAATTTTACCTAAAATTGTTTTTAAGGCCATATAATTTTTTCTATTTTCATTTGAAACTATTTCAATAAAAATGGTTTCATGTACTACCCAATAAAAAACTTCAGAGATTGCATACAAGATAGCAACTAGAGGAAATAATGTTGCAATTTTTTCTTTAAGTATTGCAATAAGTAAAATAAATACAGCTCTTAATATTGCTCCAAAAGATAATAATTTTATTCTATATTTGGGTTTGATTTTAACAAGTTTTCCAATTAATAAATTTCCTAGACTAAGCAAGAAATAAATAATTATATAAAATATAGAAATTTGTACTATACTTTCATTAGTTATTTTTAAAAAATATGCAACTAAAAAGGTGTTTACAAATATTCCAGTTGTTGAATACATCAAGTCAGCAATCATTAAAAATTTAGAATTTCTGCTAAGTTTATTGTTCATTGATTTTTTATACATATCATTAATCACTAAAAAACACCTTCTCTCAAATATGTGACTTATAAAAAACAATAATAACTATGTTAAAAATTAATTCGAAGTAAAAATGCATTATAAAAAATATATAATTTCATAAACATAGAGTAGAGTATGGTATGTCAGAAACATAAAATTGAATATCTTTATTAAAAACATATAATCCCATTTTTAATTATAAAAAACTATATAAATTATATTATAATTCCTAATAAAAATCTATGTTTTGTTTTCTAAGTTTACAATTTTATACAAGTATCTATTGACATAAAACCGTTAAAATATTAATATAACAGCAAAAACCAACATGCCAATCACATAAGAAATAAAAAAATGTCAAAAGAAAGGAATCAATAAAAAGACTAATTGTTAAATATTGATTGTAGGAAAACTATATGATTAATAATACAAGAAAATTTATAAAGAATATTACTAAAATAAAAGTAAAAAGTTTTTCAGAGGAGTTATTAAATAATTTGAATAATTATTTATATAATGAAAATAATACAGTAAAAACTACTAAAAACGAGCTGTTTATATTGAATAATAACTATCCAAAATTAATAATTAAATTAGAAAAAAATGGTATATCATATCAAGAAAATAAAAGTGATAAAATTATTAATATAAAATATAAAAAACATGAAAATGGTTACTACATAAAAAAAGATACCAGAATATGTGAACTTTATGATTTAGGAGAAAAAACATCTAACCATATTAAAACTGAAGAGGTCTTTAGAATATTTGATAAGGATGGCTTTGAGCAATTTGATCGTGTAACTACTAAAGATGATACATATTATGAAGATAAAACAACAGGAAAAAAGACACTTTGTGAACCTGACAATAATAAAAACTATGTTGAATGTGAATATTCATATAGAATAGATAATGAATATATTTTAAAAAGAAATGTTAGAAACTATGCATATCCTGATGGCACTAAGGCATTTATTGATATAAATAGTTCCGATCATTCTTATATAAGATATGAATTAATTCCAAAAGACACTAAAGAAATTCCACACTATGGTAATTATTATGGAATAGATAAAGAAATATTTTTTAACTATTTTCAAAATAAAGCAACAATAGATGATGTTATAGATAATTTCCATAGTAAAAAATATTACATACATCATAATCACTATATTTAATAAAATATAAACTAATATTTATAAAAAAAGATTATTTTCTTTTAAATAAGATTATAATCTTTTTTATTGCATCAATACCTATAATAATACATCCTATTAGCATAAAGAAAAATGCTATTGGAATTAAGAAAAAATTCTCATGTAATATATTATTACTATCAATATATTCTATTGACATAGATTTTATAAAAAGACAAAAAACGCCAATTATTAAAAATAATATTCCAATTACAAGATTTATATATTTTTTATATTTCATAACCATTTATCTCCTAAAGTTATTTATCTGATTATATTATATTCTAACATTTTAGTCTTGAAAAGATATATATTTTGTAGTATAAAAAACATAAGTTAGGAGATGCTTATGAAAGTATTAAGTATAAAAGAGCCATATGCAACTTTAATTAAAAATGGTATAAAGAAAATAGAAACTAGAAGTTATAAAACTAACTATAGGGGAGAGTTATATATACATGCCAGTTTAAAGATGCATGATAACTATCAAGATAATAAAGAATTATTATCATTAATAAAAAATTATAATTTTAAACTTGGTTATATTATTTGTAAGTGCAAACTTGTTGATTGCTTGTATATGACAGAAGAGTTTATTGAAGATATTAAAGAAAATAATTACTCAGAGTACATCTGTGGTGATTATAAAGTTGGTCGTTATGCATGGATTCTTGATGATATAGAAGTTTTAAATAATCCTATAAGTGCAAAAGGATCTTTAGGTATTTGGAACTATTATAGTGATGAGTGCCTTCTTGATATGATGAAAGATATTAAGTATGGTTATTTATCATCTGATAAAAAGAAATATTTTGATTTTTCAGAATTTGCAAGTCTATATAGATTACAATCTCCAAAAGAAATAATTAAAAGTAGGCTAGGAGTTTGTTTTGATCAAGTAGAATTAGAAAGATATTACCTTTCCAGGAGTTATTCAAATATTAAAACCTATTTTATTATCAACTACCATGAAGATATTACTACACATACCTTTTTAACATATGAAAAAAACAAAAAATACTACTACTTTGAACATGCTTGGGAAAAATACATTGGTATTCATTCATATGATACAAAAGAAGAACTTCTCTTAGATGTAAAAAGTAAATTTATCTTAAGTCTTAGAAATCCTAATAATTCTGATATAGCTATATATGAATACCAAAAACCAAAATTCAATATATCATTAGATGAGTTTTTTAAACACTGTGAATCTTCTTTTAAAATTTCAAGTAAATAGTAATAGAAAAATTAATAAAAATATGTTACTATATATTCATAATAGAAAGGGTTGATAATGTGAGTACTTATAAGAAAGCTAAATCTAGTAAAAAGAAAGTTCTAAAGGAAAAAAATAAAAATTATTCAAAAAAAGTAGTAGAAAATGATGATAAATGGATATATGTATTACTTTTATCTACAGTAGTCATTCTTACTGAATCATTGAAAAAATATAGTTTTATGATAGGGGATGTATCTCTTACATATTCATTATTTTTATTACCAGCTATTTATTTTTTAACAAATTATATAGCTAAGAAAAAAGGATATAAAACAGGTATGTTAGGTATTTCTATCTCTGGTATTAGTTTGGTACTTTTTGTATTAATAATGAATATTGCAACAGGAACTGGTTTTAATTTTTACAATGTAGTAGGTGATTTTTGTGGATATATTACTAGTCAGTTCGTAAATATTACTATTTATCAATTTTTACTTGATAATATGAAACCTAATTTTATATTATTATTTATGAATTATCTATTCGCACTAGTTATTAACTATTTATTTTATTCATTATTCTATATTGATACTTTAGTAGTTGAGACTTATTGGGTAGGGTATTTTTCTACATTATTATTACAAAGTATTATTTGTTTAGTTATTACTTATTTAGATATGCAAATAAAAAAAGGTCTATAAAATAAACCATGTTTCTTACAAAAGATAGAAACATGGTTTTTATATAATAAAATTTATTGCCAAAAAAGATAAATCTATAATATATTTTTATCAGCTAAAGAAAACTATTTAATAAAAAAACAAAATGCTGAAAATTCAACATTTTATTTTTTTAGCATATCAACTCGCATTGGTAATTTTTTGGCTTTCAATGCTGTTTCTTCATTAAATAAATCTTTTACTTTGATATTAAATGATTGTGCTATAAAATCTATGCTTTTACATGTTAAATTAGCATCACCATTTTCTATAGTACTTATATATGCCACTTTAAATTTAGTTTTATTTGCATATTGTTCCTGTGTCATATTATTTTGATATCTGTACCATTTTGTATTTAATCCTACTAATTCCATTGAAGTCATATTTAAAACCTCCCAACTATATATAAGTTATCCAACTATATAAAAATTATTAAGATAAAATTTATTTATATATAAATAATAAAGTTTAAATGCTAGAAAATTAACCCCGTCATATATTAATAATATAAAACTTACTAAAATATATTGTAAGAAAATTAATAATAGTGTATGATTATATCAGAAGATAGTGATTGTTATGAAGAGTACTAAAAAAATAACATTACCAGTTAAAATTATTATCATTGGTTGTATAACTGGACTAATTATTGCCGGTATTGGTGGACTTAAACAACTTGATTCAAAAAGAGTCAATAAAGAAAGATCTAATGCTGTTTTAAAGCAATCAGAAACTGCAATTAAAGCTGCCAATAAGAGATTAAAAGAAATTGAAAAAGAGTATAATACTCTTAAAGAACAATATGAAGCTAAAGAACAAGAATGTGACTCAATGAATATGAGTGTTCCAAATTGGTATGTTAATAAAAATAAATGTGAAAGAGAATCTAGCAATTTATCTTCTAAAATGACTGATTTAGAGCAAGAAGACTTTACAATAAAAAACAAAGATTATGCAGTTTATTTATGCAGTTTATTATAGAAATGTAGATCCTATGTCATATCAAATATTCTATATAATAGGTGCGTCTATTGCAGCTCTTGCTTTACTTGGTGCTTTTATAGAAAGGAAAATGATTCATGCAAAATAACGAATATCTAAGTGAAGAAAATTATCAAAAAAATAATGCCAAAGTAAAAAAAGTAGGTAAGATCCTTTTAATTATTGGTATAATTATCCTTGTATTAAGCTTTTTATTAACAGTTATTGGATTTCTAGTTTTTGGGAATACAGCTGTTAATGGAGTTGATTTATTAAATAATTTTGGCAATGGAAATGAAGTTAATGCAATAAAAAATACTACAGGAAATGTATTTGGAGGTATTGGTTTATTTGCATTAGGAGGATCTATGGGGACTCTTGGTTTTGTGTTAATAGTTGCAGGTGCTATTGTAATGTTTATTGCTCATAGAAGAGAAATTACTGCATATACAACTCAACAAGTTATGCCTATTGCACAACAGGGAATTGAAAAAATAACTCCAACTGTAGCAAATGCAGCATCATCAATTGCTAAGGGTATAAGCCAAGGAATACAAGAAGGTAAAAAAAATAGTGAAAATAATAAATAAAAAAATATAATATTTGAATGATTCATATTTTTGAATCTAATAATGTTTTATAACTACAAACCTCGTATCGAATAAAAAGCGAGGTTTTTATATGACAAAAATATGCTATAAAGAAAACTATAACAAAAAACTAAAATAAAAAGGAGCCCAACCAATAAATAAAGATTAGACTTCCTTATAAAATTGATACCAATGTTAAAATTGTATTATGTAACATATGCATTGAAATAGATGTATATATTGTATCTGTTTTATAATACATTGCAGCAAATGTCATTCCTAAACTTCCATATGGAATTATATATAATAGTTCTAATGGATTAGAATAACTTGTTATAACATGCATAGATCCAAATACTAAACCAGATAAAATAATAAATAAATATTTATTTAAGAACATATTTTTAAAAGTTTTTCTAAAGGTTATTTCTTCAGTAATTGGTGCTATAAAACCAGCAGTTATTAGCATCATAATTGGCATCTTATTAATCATCTTTTGTACAGCCTGTTCATTTTGTGCCTGATTTAGACCAAGTATATAAGTAATTATTATATTAGATATCATCATAACTAATAATCCTATTAGCCAGTATTTAATACCTGTATCTAAATTTTCTAATAAATTCTTTTTAAACAATTTAAACTCTTTTATCAACTCACGTCTATATATAATAATAAGTATTATAAGTAGACAAATATTTGAAAAAGTACTTAAAATAATACTATTAGAAGTTGTCCTTTTTATATTAAAAAGAGTAATTGGTATTAATTGAAAAAGTGAAGAAAAGTAAAATAGGATAAATATCAATATTCCTTTTAATAACTCTTTAACATTTATAAATTTATTTATTTTCATAGTATCACCTTTTTAAAGATTAACACATTTTTTATAAATTTTAAAGATATTTAGTTCTCAAATTAATAATTGTATGTTATAATACGTTTAAGAAAGGAGTGGAAATGTTGTTCCACTCTATTATTATTTTTAGGAGGTGCTTATTTTGAAAGAAAAAATAGAATCTTTAGTTAATTCAGATATTAAAGATTTAAATGTCTTTGTTGATGATTGTTTTACATCAGTAGAAGAAAATAAGAAGATACTTAACATAGTTTTAGATAGCAAAGAAGTAATTGACTTAAATAAAATTACTGAAGCATCTAGAATTATTAATAAAAAATTAGATAGTAGTAATCTAATTAGTGATGATATATATGAAGTTGATATATATTCAAAGGAGAAGGGAGAATAAGTAGTATGAATGGAAAAGAATTTTTAAAAGCTCTAGATAATATAGTAAAAGAAAAAAACATTGATAAAGAAGTAGTATATGATGCTATGGAATTAGCACTAACTTCTGCTTATAAGAAAAACTTTAATTCAAAAACAAATGTTAAAGTAGTATTTGATAGAGATACTGGAGACATTAAAGTTTATTCTTATTTAACTGTTGTTGATGATAATAAAATGACTAAAGATGAGTATGAAGATTATTTGTTTGAACATTATACAGATGAAGATGATGAAGAAGAAGTAGATAATGATGAAAATACTGAAGAAAAAGAAGAAATAAGTTATTTTAATCCTGATGTTGAAATTAAACTTAGTGACGCTAAGAAGATAGATAAGACATTAGAAGTTGGAGATACAATTGATAAGGAAGTTACACCAAAAGATTTTGGACGTGTAGCAGCATCAACAGCAAAACAAGTAGTAATTCAAAAAATTAGAGAAGCTGAAAGAAACAGTATTATGAATGATTTTGGTGATAAACAAGATGAATTATTAATTGGTACTGTTGCCCTAGAAGATACAGATAATTATTATATTGATCTTGGACGTACAAATGGTATTTTACCTAAGAAAGATTGTATTCCAGGTGAAAAAATTGAAATGGGTTCTCAAATCAAAGTTTATGTTTCTAAAGTTGACAATAATGGTAAAAATTTATTAGTTCTTTTAAGTAGAACTCATTATGGTTTTGTTAAGAGACTTTTTGAACTTGAAATACCAGAACTTGCTGATGGCTCTGTAATGCTTTATAGTGTTGCTAGAGATCCAGGTAATAGAAGTAAAGTAGCAGTATCATCAGAAAGAGCTAACATTGATCCAATTGGTGCATGTATTGGAGAAAAAGGTTCAAGAATAGCTCGTATAATTGAAGAATTACATGGAGAAAAATTAGACGTTGTTAGATATGACAGCGACCCTGCAGTTTTTATAGAAAATGCCCTAGCTCCAGCAAAAGATTTAACAGTTGCTATAACTGATCCTAAAAAACAAGAAGCAATGGTAATTGCTGATGGTGATAATTTCTCTCTTGCTATTGGTAAAAAAGGACAAAATGCAAGACTTGCAAGTAGATTAACTCATTATAAAATCGATATTAAAACAACTGAGCAAGCACGTGAGGCTGGAATTAATTTTAGATAGGAGCATTTTATGAAGACTAGAAAGATACCTTTAAGGACTTGCATTATAACTCATGAAAAATTACCTAAACAAGAATTACTTCGTATTGTTAGAACACCAGAAGGAAAAGTTGTTGTAGATGAAACTGGAAAAATTAATGGAAGAGGAGCATATATTAAAAAAGATATTCAAGTTTTAGAAAAGATAAAAAAAAGTAAGACTCTTGAAAAAAAACTTGAGTGTAAGATAGATGATGAATTATATGAAGATGTAAAAAATATTATAGAAAGATAGTGAGGTGAAGTCTAAATGATGAATATTAAAGACTATGCGTTAGATGTTGGAAAAACAGTAGAAGATATTATGGCTTTATGTGATAAAATTGGGATAAATTATGAAAATGAAGATACCCTTTTAAGTGAAACAGATATAATTTTATTAGATAATGAAATGCAAGATGCTGAGGATTATATTCAAGGTGATATAGATGAATATAGAGAAAAAATACTAGATGATGAAGTTTATGACAAAGCAGAAGAACTTGCAATGGATACTAAGTTTGATCTAGATAATTCTAATAATTTTGAAAAAGTAAAACCAAGAAGAGATAAAAAAACTACTAATAATAAAGACTTCTTAAAACAAAGAAAGAAAATGTACAAAAATCGTGAAAAGTTACAAACAAATGAAAATAAAATAAGCGATGATGTAGTTTTATATAAAGAAGGTATGACTGTTAGTGATATAGCTTCAGAATTAAATATTGCATCAGTTGATGTAGTTAAGAAATTAATGACTCTTGGTGTTATGGCATCTGTTAATCAATCACTTGATTTTGAAACTTGTGAAATCCTAGTTTCTCTTTATAATAAAGTTCTAAAAAGAGAAGAAACAGCAGATATTTCCAACTTTGAAAATTTTGAAATTGAAGATAAAAAAGAAGATTTAGTAGAGCGTCCTCCAGTTGTTACTATTATGGGACATGTAGATCATGGTAAAACAACTTTACTTGATGCTATTAGAAAGACTAATGTAGCTAGTGGAGAAGCTGGTGGAATTACACAAGCAATTGGTGCTTATTCAGTTACTTGCAATGATAAATTAATTACTTTTATTGATACACCAGGACATGCTGCTTTTACTGAAATGAGAGCTAGAGGAGCATCAATTACTGATATAGTTATTATAATTGTTGCTGCAGATGATGGTGTTATGCCACAAACTAAAGAAGCAATTGACCATGCTAAGGCTGCTGGTGTTCCAATAATTGTTGCTATTAATAAAATTGATAAACCAGAAGCCAACATTGATAAAGTAATGAGTGGTTTAGTTGAAAATGGATTAACTCCTGAAGAATGGGGTGGAGATATTATAGTTAATAAAATCTCTGCAGCAACAGGTGAAGGAATTAATGAACTTTTAGAAAATATTCTATTAGTAGCTGAAATGCAAGAATATAAAGCTAATCCATCACGCTATGCAACTGGTGCCGTAATTGAGGCCCGTAAAGATAGCAAAGTAGGAAGTATTGCTACGCTATTAATTCAAAATGGTACTTTGAGACTTGGTGATCCAATAGTAGTAGGAACATCATTCGGAAAAGTTCGTACATTAAAAAATGATAAAGGACAAAATATAGTTGAAGCTAAACCATCAACACCAGTTGAGGTTACTGGACTTAATGATGTTCCAAATGCCGGAGATAAGTTTATGGCATTTGAATCAGAAAAGAAGGCTAAACAAATTGCTAATGAAAGACGTCTTAGAGCAAAAGAAGCAGATACTAATTTTAACGGTATGAGTTTAGAAGATTTATTTGGAAGAATCCAAGATGGAGCTAAAGAAATAAATGTTGTTTTAAAAGCTGATGTTAATGGTAGTATGGAAGCTGTTAGAAGTTCTTTAGAAAAAATTAACGTTGAAGGTGTAAAAATCAATGTTATTCGTAGCGCTGTTGGTGCTATTACTGAAAGTGATGTTGTTCTAGCAAGTGCATCATCTGCAATTATTATTGGTTTCAATGTAAGAGCAGGACAAAAAGCTATTGATAATGCTAAACAATATGGTGTAGAAATAAAAACATATGACATTATCTATAAGGTAGTAGAAGATATGGAAAACGCTATGAAAGGTATGCTTGATCCAGAATATGAAGAAAAAGTTACTGGTACACTTGAAATACGTCAAATATTTAAATTTTCTAAGGTTGGTTTAATTGCTGGTTGTCATGTTACTAGTGGAATTGTTAGAAATAATGAAAAAGCTAGAATAATACGTGATGGTGTAGTAGTTTATAATGGAGCAGTTAAGACTTTACAACATGAAAAAGATCAAGTTAAAGAAGAT
>CAJMSU010000027.1 GCA_905216155.1 uncultured bacterium | reverse complement strand
CAGAATTTGAAAACTTTTCAGCTATTTTTATTGCTGCTTCATAGTCTTTATTTTTTATATAAACTGTCATTAACTGATTTTGGATTAGAACATTATTTGGAAATCTTTTAGCAATTTCTATTACTGCCTCATATTCTCCATTTTTCATATAAATTTTTATTAATTGGCTTTGAATTGGAGTATCATTTGGAAAATTTTTAGCTACTTCTATTGCTTTTTCGTAATCTTCCTTTTTCATATAAGTTTTTATTAACCGACTTTGAATTTGAGCATCATTCAAATTTTTTTTTGCTATTTTTCTTGGCTTTTCAAGGTTTTTATTTTTTGTCATTAACTGATTTTGGATTAGAACATTATTTGGAAATCTTTTAGTAATTTCTATTACTGCTGCATATTCACCATTTTCCATATAAATTTTTATTAATTGGTTTTGAATTTGAGCATCATTCGGAAAATTTTTAGCTACTTCTATTGCACTTTCATAATCTTTCTTTTTCATATAAACTGTCATTAACTGATTTTGGATTAGAACATTATTTGGAAATCTTTTAGCAATTTCTATTACTGCCCCATATTCTCCATTTTTCATATAAATTTTTATTAATCGTCTTTGAATTGGAGCGTTATTTGGAAATTTTTCAGCTATTTTTATTGCTTTTTCATAGTCCTTATTTTCCATATAAATTTTTATTAATCTGCTTTGAATTGGAGCATTATTTGGAAATTCTCTAGCTATTTGCATTGCTTTTGCATAGTCTTTCTTTTTCATATAAATTGACATTACTTGACCCTTTATTACTTCGTTATTTGGATAACTTTTACCAATAACTAATGCCTCTTCATATTTTTTTTCAAGCATAAATTTTTTTATTAATTCGCTATCTTTTTTACTTTTTTGCCATCTGTATAAAGTTGAATAACTTATATCGAATTCTTCTGCTATTTCTTTTATGGTTTTGTACTCTAATAAATGTATTATCTTGTATTTTATTTCTTCTTTATACATACAAAAACTCCTCTCACAGCCAATATTATAATTCTTGATTGTATAACAAGTCAATTAGAATATTATTCAATTAATTATCTTTTGCTACTCAACTAAAATTTAAAGTTCCCACTTTATAACTAGTGGGAAGTTAGTCTTATAATCACTGCAATTGATAGATTTGATATTGCATTAACTGAAAAATTCCAATATTTCGCTATCTAATATGTATTATTATTTAGAGAATATAGCAACGTTGGGAAATGACCAGAGCACTAAGTAATGTTATGCAAAAAAGGAAGCGATAATAATTAAGATAGCTTCTTTTTTTGATAACTAAAGCAATAAACCTCAGAAGTTGGAGGGCAGGACCCATAACTACAATAAGGTGGGAAATATATTATAAAAATTATAATCAGTTAAATTGTTCCCAATTCAAATCTTATTAAAATGAGTTTATTAATAAAGATAAAACAACAATATCTAAAGAAATAGATATATGAAAAGTAATTTGAAATTATTTAAATCTATTTTAGGCATTATTTCACTCCTATAATATTTACTTCACTTTACTTCTTGACTCATATAAATTTTTAGCTTTTTTTAAAACGTTCACTTTGGCAATATTCAAATAATAATCTGCTAATTCATAATTAACATCTGTTCCCTTGCCATTGAAATAGAAATTAGCACCTAAATCATAAGTTGCTGCAATATGACCATTGTCAGCACATTCTTTAATATTTTTGAAAGCTTTATTATAATCTTTTTTCTGTATTACCAAGTCCAAAATAATAATTATTAAATAAATGTTTTTAAAAGAAAAAGAGGTTACCCTCTATTTCTCTAGTAATGCTAATTTTTCTTTTTCTTCTTTTAGTTTTTCTCTATCCATATCAACGATATTTTTAGGAGCTTTTGCTACATAGTTTTCATTAGCAAGTAACTTTTCACGTCTTGCAATAGAAGCTTTTAAAGCAGCAATTTGTGTTTCTTTTAGAACTTTATCAGCTTCAGTTTCCATCTTTTCAAAGAAAATAGTAGCTTTTACTCTTTTAGAAAATACATTATATGATTTAATACCAAGTGGTTCTTTAACTAAGTTTTCATCAAGCTTTAACATCTTAACAATTAAATTATTATCATCAGTTGTGTCAAACATAACTTTCATATCTTTAGTTATATTATTTTCTGCTTTAACATTTCTAAAGCTTCTAATAAATTCTATCTCATCATCAACTACTTCTTCTTCTAATTCAAAAATATATTTCTTACTGTACTTAGGATAGTTACTAATCATGATAGATTCTTCTTCCTTAATTGGTAACATTTGATAAATTTCTTCGGTTACATAAGGCATAAATGGATGAAGTAATTTTAAAATATTAGTTAAGATATAACATAGTGTTGATTTAGTAGCATCATCACTCAAACTATATTTAGCCATTTCAATATAACTATCACAGAAAGATGTCCAGACAAAGTCATAAATAACACTTGATGCATTATTAAACTGATATTTATCCATAAACTTCTTAGTAGTATGAAGCATTTTTTCAAACTTAGTTAGAATCCATTTATCTTCTGGTTTTAAATTATCAAGTTTGATTTCTTTTATATCACCAATATTAGTTAAAACAAATCTTGAAGCATTCCAAATCTTATTAATATAATTCCAAGTAGCTTTAATCTTATCTTCATCAAAACGCATATCAGTACCAGCTGATACATCTGTAGCTAGATAATATCTTAACGAATCTGCTCCATACTTTTCAATCATATCAAATGGATCTATTCCATTACCTAGACTTTTACTGAATTTTCTTCCTTGTTTATCACGAATTAAACCATGAATTAAACAATCTTCAAATGGTCTTTGACCTAGTAATTCTTCTCCTTGGAAAGTCATTCTATTAACCCAGAAAGGTATGATATCATATCCTGTTACTAAACAGTTATTAGGATAATATCTCTTTAATAGTTCTGTATCTTCTGGCCAACCAAGAGTAGCAAAAGGCCATAGGGCACTAGAAAACCAAGTATCTAGAACATCTTCATCTTGAACCCATCCTTCTTCTTTTGGAGGATTAACACCGACATAAACCTCATCATCTTTATACCAAGCAGGTATTCTATGACCCCACCATAATTGACGAGAAATACACCAGTCATAAGTTATCTCCATCCAATGATTCATCGTTTTTTCATATCTTGCTGGTACAAAATGAACTTTTGTTTTACTATTCTTTTGATTAGCAAGTACTTGGTCAGCTAAACCTCTCATCTTAACAAACCATTGTTTTTTAACCATTGGTTCAATAATAGCATTAGTTCTTTCACTATGTCCTACTTCATGAGTTATTGGTTCAACCTTTAATAATAAATCACTGTTTTCTAAATCTTCTATTACTTTCTTACGAGCTTCTTCTCTTGAAAGTCCAACATAATCACTACCACAATTTTCATTCATTGTAGCATCATCATTCATAATAACTAGTTTAGTAAGATTATGTCTTAGTCCAACTTCATAGTCGTTAGGATCATGAGCAGGTGTTATTTTAACTACACCCTTTGGTACAAACTTTAAAGATTATCACATCACTTGTTCTAATGGTTTAATTCTTAAATATAAATCCAAACTTTTATCTTCATGGATTTCAATTCTATCCACTATTTGTAATAGTAAATCTCTATCTAATTTTTTTCTATTTTTGATATATTTCTTAGATAACTCTTTAGCAGATAATATTGCTTCATCATTATTATCTTCTTTGTAATTAGAATATGTTAATTTTGCCTCATCAAGCGCTGAAATTAAACTTTCTTTTGTTGTTTCAAATTTAGCAGAAATTTTTTGATAAGTATCAACTGTTATTACTTCATCTAGTCTATCCATATAAACTTTTTCTATTTGTTTATCAATTTTAGCAATATCAGATTCTAATTTATTAATTTTTCTTATCAATTCGTTTTCTAAATTTGATTTCTCATTTTTACCTTGTTTAGTGGCTTTTTCAAAGTCAACAAGTTTAATGAATTTTTTGCAAATACTATCTAATTGTTTTAAAACTTCTTCTTCCAATTTCATATAATCAGTAGAATGTAATGAACACACATTTAAATTTCTATGTCGTCTATAATAATTGCATTGAGTATATTTATGAACATATATAGTCCCATCTTTACCAGTTTTTCTCGTTGTTGATATACTCATTCTATGTTTGCAATCATTACAAACTAGCATACCAGTAAATAAATCTGGTGGATTAGGAGATACTCTTTTATAATTTTTTTGAATTAATAATTGAACTTTATCCCAAGTTTGTTTATCAATAATAGGTTCATGCTTATTTTCTACGATTATCCATTCATCTTTTGGAACTCTAGATAACTTTTTAGATCTAAAACTTTTTTTCTCATATTTGTGCTGTTCCATATTTCCTATATATGTTTGACTTGTTAAAATGCCTTTTATAGTTCTATCCGTCCACTGACAAGGATCATTCAATTTCTTTGTCATTGAAGTATAGTTTCTATATACAGCAGGAGTTAAAATTCTATTTTTAAATAATCGTCTTTTAACTTCATGTTGAGAGCCACTTTCTAAATACCACTGATACATTTTTTTAACAACAGATGCAGCATACTCATCAATTATTAAATGATGTTTATCTGCTGGATCTTTCAAATATCCGTAAGGTGCATTACTACTACCTATATACTCTCCTGCCTTTTGTTTTAGTCTTTTGGAATTTTTAATGTTTTTAGATAAATCTCTTGAATATTTTTCGTTCATAAAATTATTTAATGGTGCATATTCATTGCTACTACTATATACATCACTTGTATCTACTTCTTCTTGAACTGTCATAAATCTAATATTATTAGATGGAAAATAATAATCCATATAATAACCACATTCAAAATTACTTCTTCCTAATCTTGATAAGTTTTTCACTATAACAACCTTTATTGTTCCTTTTTCTACTTCTTCTAATAAAGATTGCCAACCAGGTCTATCAAAATTTGTTCCACTTCTTCCATCATCTATAAACTCTTTGCAATCTTCACCACGATTACCTCTATTGTTTATAAAATTATTTAAAATTCTTCTTTGATTTGCAATACTCTCACTCTCGTCGCTTGTGCCACCTTTCTTAACCTTATCTTCAAGTGATAGTCTATAATATTTGGCTATCTCACTTGGAAGATAATCTTTTAAAATGTCTAGATAATCCATTATAACTATCCCTCCTTTTCATAGGAGATAGTGTTATATGATTATCCAATTATTTTACAAAGCAGTTGACCTTAATCAACTACTTAAATTATACCATAGATTCACACTTTATTGATATAAACATTTGACACATCTCTCCTTTTTTTAAAATATTTTTTGATGAAAGATATATAATCATTCGTTAGTATATCTAACAATGAAATACCCTCATCATTATAAAATATATTTATTTTCATAATGTTTCTCCTTTCATTAATTTTTCAAAGATCAAAAAAAGAATGGATTTCTCCATTCAGTTTACTTATATGCTATTTATTATATTTTTAATTTTTGAATTAATCTTGCCCATTCATATCCATCTACACCATCTTTAAACGAAATATGTATTTCATGATTTTTAAACATAGAATTATTGTTGTATCTAATAACAAGTTCACTTATAATATCAAGCTTTTCATTATACGAAAGTTTTTCAAACTTAGACATTATTTTTTTATCTTCATCATTATAATCTAAGCCATCAACATGACTATCTATATAATGAACATTAGCTTTATATATTTCTCTATAAACCATTGCAAGAAACTGTAATAATATATCACATGTATTATGAGTTAATCCAATTCTTTCAAAGGTAAATATTTCAATATCTTCGTTATCTCCAATATTGGGATTAGCAATATTTTTACTATTGATTTGACCATTATCTACTTTTTCAAAAATATACATCATAACTTTCATTTTTTCATAATCATTTTTAATATCAAATGATTCAATAATATCTCTTACATTATTTGTAGTATCAGTTATATACATAATTTTCCCTCCTATCTTGGTAATGAAGTTATTATTTCATCAACCATATTACTTAATAACTTTTCACTAATTAAATTTTCATCAAATTCTATATTGTATTCTCGTTCTAATTTTTCAAACATCTCCTCAACACATTTTATGTATGGAAAGCATCCTGTTTTTTCTTCTATATCACAACCTGCCATATCTTTTATATGTTCCATAAGATAATCTAACAATTTTGAATTTGTATTTAAATCATTATTCATTATCATCCCTCTTTCAAACCAAATAAGAACCGTTTTAAGAGCATTTTGATTTTTATTCTTATAGTTGTCCATACTCATATATCAACTTCCTTATATTGCAAATTAAGTGGATATAACGGCACTTTTTGTTCGTTTAATTTATCACTTAAAAAAGTGAATTTTGCAAGAGTTTTTATCAAAAAAATCTAAATTTCTAAATCTTCATCTTTTTCATCAGATACTTCTTGTTGTAATTCCTGCTTATCCAAATCAAGTTCACTATCAATTCGTGCTTTTTCTTTTTGAAGTTCTTTAATTCTATCTCCCATTGTAAATGGTTTATCTAATTCTTCTTTAACATCTACTAATTGTTTTTCAGTATATGCTATTTGCTCTTTTACTGTACTAATTTTATTTTCAAATGATTTAAGCATATTTTCTAATTTTAGAATATTGCCTATCTCATCAACATTATTTATTTCCACTTTATATTTTCCATTCCCTTTAATCCAAATAACTGGTGTAAATCGTAATTCTTCACGAGTACCAACAATATCAAATCCACTAATTTGTCCTATTTTCGTTTCCTCACTAGTCCTTAATATTGATAAAGATTGATAAAACTTTGTACTAGCATCTTTTCGTGAAGTAAAATATTCATTTCTTAATGTTATATGAAAATTATCAGCAGATAAATCTTCTACATTTTGAATATCTTTTTCTAAACTATTTAAATATTGTTTTTGATATTTAAGTTGTCTAGGTAGTTCACGATTAAATTTAGATTCAAGTTCAATATGAGATTTATCATATCTACTTTTAGATAGATATAATTGTTTTAATTCATTTTCAATTCTAAACTTATCTAATATTAAAGGATTACCACTTGCTAATGCTTTTACTTCTGCATAAGTTAGTGTATCTCTATCTAAATCCTCAGCAGTTCTTCCACCACCATTTGAATTAGCCATTATTTGATTTATAAATGTAGCTTTCGTTTGAATTAATTGATATGAATAAGCATCAAAACTTCCTTCAGTTACATATCTATATATTTCAACTTCTTCATTTTGATTTCCTTGTCTTAAAATTCTACCTTCTCTTTGCTCTATGTCAGATGGTCTCCACGGACAATCAAGATGATGTAATGCTACTAACTTATCTTGAACATTCATACCAGCACCCATTTTAGATGTTGATCCGATTAAAATTCTTTTAGTACCATTTCTCATATCTTCAAATAATTTTAATTTTTGAGGATTTGTTTTAGCATTATGAATAAATTCTATTTCTTCCTCTGGTACTCCTCTTGCTACTAATTTATCTTTAATATCATCATAAACATTAAATGTTCCATCAGTTCTTGGAATTGATAAATCACAAAAGACAAGTTGCGTTAACCTGTCCTCTTTATTTTCTAACCATATTCTATAAATATTTTCTACTGCCATATTTATTTTTGAATTAGGTAAATCTGGCATATTAGGATCTATCATTCTTAAATCAAGTGCTGCTTTTCTACCATCATTCGTAACTAAAAGCATATTATCAATTCTAGGATCACAACCATTTTTTATAATTTCACTTCGTTCTGCTAACTTATCTACAAACTCTCCAAGTTCATCACTTTTTGGAGCAACTATTGTCTTATAATCTCCACCTTTTAATTTAGGTACTGGTAAGTCTAACATTTTAGAAGTTTTAATATCTGCTACTTCTTTAAATAGAGTCATAAGTTCAGGTATGTTAAAGAATTGAGCAAATCTTGCTTTTGTTCTAAAACCACTACCATCAGGAGCAATTTCAAAACTATTAACTACTTCTCCAAATGTACTAGCCCATTCATCAAAATGTGTTAGTCCCATTTCTCTTAATCTATTAGGTTGAAGATATTTTTGCATAGCATATAACTCTCCCATTGAATTAGATATTGGAGTACCTGTTGCAAATACTGCTCCTTTACCCTCATTATTTTCTAATATGTAACTTATCTTCATAAATAAGTCAGTTGCTTTTTTAGATTCAGTATTATTAATACCAGCAACATTTCTAATTTTTGAATACATTGGTAAGTTTTTAAACATATGTGCTTCATCTACAATCAACTGATCAACACCTAGTTCTTCAAAATTAACAACATCATCTTTTGGTCTGTCAAGTAAAGTTTTAAGTTTAATATCTAAACTAGATTTTATTTGTTCTAGTTTCTTAACACTTAATCCATCTCCAGATTCTGCTTTAATTCTTTCAATAGCATCAACAACTTCTTGTATTTGATTTTCCATATATTTTTGTTCATATTCTTTACTCATAGGAATAAGTCCAAATGAAGAATGTGCTATTAAAACTGCATCCCATTCTCCTGTTGCTATTCTTCCCATTAATTTTTTTCTTCTAGTTTTCTCAAAATCTTTTTGAGTTGCTACAAGTATATTAGCAGTTGGATATAATTTTAAAACTTCGTTTGCCCATTGTCCTAATAAATGATTAGGTACAACAAACATTGGTTTACTAACTATACCAAGTCTTTTAAGTTCCATAGCACTAGCAATACATTCATAAGTTTTTCCTGCACCTACTGCATGAGCAAGTAAAGTATTACCACCATAGATAACTCTTGCTACTGCATTTTTTTGATGCTCTCTTAAATTAATTGTTGGATTCATTCCATCAAAAGTTAAATGACTTCCATCATATTCCCTTTCTTTCATACAATTAAATTTTTCATTATAAAGATTAACTAGCCTATTTCTTCTATCTTCATCTTTCCAAATCCATTCCTTAAACTCTTGCTTAATAAGTTCTTGCTTTTCTCTTGCATTAGCAGTTTCCACTGGATTTACTACTTTTCTTTCATCAGCAGTTTTATCAAATATAGTTATACTTTGTAAACTTAAAGTATTTTTAATTATTGATAAGGCATCTGCTCTTTCAGTTCCCCAAGTATTAGTATTTTTAACGCCATATCCATATAAGCCACTTGCTTGAAATAGCCAATTATTAATTTCAGGTGCATATTTTATTTTTAATCTACTTTGACTATATCTAGGAATATCTAAAAGTTCACAACAAAACTCGTGATATATATCTTCAGGTATCCAAGTAGATCCTAACTTAACACTAATCTCATCATAATCAAGTGGCTCAGGTTGAACATTTTCAAGTGCCTCTATATTTCTATCATACTTATTATCAATATTCATTGTTTTAGCATAATTTAGTTTTTCTTTAACATTACCACTTAAATATTCACTAGCAATTACCCAGCCATCATTAAAATCATGTACTTTAGATGGATCTTGATATATTAAATTATCTAGTTCTTCTATTATTTCTCTTTCTTCTTTTGAATATATCTTCTTCATATATTCTAAATCAACACAACCACAATTATTTAAAGAACATCTTAAAGCATCTTCTGCATTTTCTACATTTGTTATATCTTTACTTTTTCTTATTGTTCTTTTAGTAAAGACATCTCCTTTTTCATAAATAGGTTTATCATCTTCCTCATCTTTACTAACTTTATTTTCAATCGAAGTTAAAAGATAATAATCAGGATCACTATCAAATGCTCGTGCATTTACACTATCATTAATATAACCATATTTCTTTATAAATTCATCATAACTATTAGACAAATTTCTTTGTGCTTCTTCTAGTTCCTCATCAACTCCATCGTTAAGTTGAATATCAAATACTTTTCTTAAATCAGTTTTAACCTTACATAATCCAATTATTCTTTTAGCAGTCATACCTGTTTGTATTGAATAAGGAACTAAACTAGATGCCACTCTTTGATATATTATATCTTTATTATCTTGATTAATAATTACAAAGGCATTGTTCTTGATACTATCATCTGCCTCAATTACATCATAGTCATTGTCTACACTTAATTCATAATCTAGTTTCTTATATATATCTTTTGGTAGATTATCTATCGCTTGATTCATTAAAACATTAATATCTTCATCAATAGGACTTAATGTATTATCCATACCATAAGCAGTAGATTGTAATTCCATTTTACCAAGCATCATATTAGGATTATCAATGTAATAATTATTAATAATTACTCCGTCATTATACTCTCCTGTATAAATCCAGTTTTCATCACTAACATCTAACTTTAATTCATCTCTCTTTTTTAGAAAGATAATATCAGAAGTTGCTTTTGTATTAGCATTATTAGTAAATGTATTATTAGGTAATCTTATCGCTCCTAAAAACTCTGCTCGTTTAGCAATATATTCTCTAACTCTTTTATCCTTTTTATCTAATGTTCCATCAGTTGTAATAAATGCAATTATTCCTCCTGCTCTTACTTTATCAAGTGTCTTTTGGAAGAAATAATCATGTATTAAGAACTTATCTTTATATCTTTTATCAAATACTTTGTCTTGACCAAATGGAACATTACCAATAGCAATATCAAATAAGTCATCTCCATAAGTTGTTTCTTCATACCCTTTACTTTCAATTTTAGCAGTTGGATATAACTTTTTAGCAATTCTTGAACTTATACTATCTAACTCTACTCCATATAATTTTGACTTATCAAATTCACTAGGTAATCTACCGAAGAAATTTCCAACTCCACATGATGGCTCTAAAATATTTCCTTTTTCAAATCCAAAATTTTTTAATGCTTTATATATTCCGTCAATAGCAACATTAGGTGTATAGAATGATGACAAAGTTGAATGAGCTGCTGCTTTATATTCATTATCATTTAATAATTCTTTTAACTTATCTCTTTCAATTGACCAGTTATCTTTTCTTTCATCAAAAGCATCTGCAATTCCTCCCCAGCCAACATATTTAGATAAAACATCTTGTTCTTCACTTGTAGCATTTCTATCTTCTTGTTCCAGTTTCTTTAACAACTCAATAGCATCTACATTATCATTAAATCTGCTCTTTGCACCAAATGAATTATCTACCTTATCATCACTAATATGATAATTAATAGCAGGATATTTATCGTCTTTATCTAGTGTATGCTCTTCAACATTAATTACATCTGTTTCAATCCCATTTCTAGTTGGAATTATTTCAGCTGTCTTTACGACATAACTTATATCATTATCCTTAACAATATCCGATACTTTTTCATCTATCTTCTCTAAAGTTTCATCATTTATGGCTTCTTGATTTACTAATTTTGTACTAGGTATATTTAAGTCAAATTGTTTATCATCAAAATTAGACCACATAATATGTATTAAATCAGGAGAAATATAAATTGAAAAATCTTTGTCTTTATATAAACTTTGTAAAAAAGCATTATTTTTAATTCCATCATTTAATGCAATTTCATCAGTTTTATCTTTATTAAAATAAGAAAAAGCATTTTCTCCATAATCTGCTATTGGACTTTTTAAAAGAATAGTAAGATTTCTTTTTTTAGAACTAATATGTTCCCATCTTTGTAATTCAACATTTCTAACTTCAAATGTATTTTGATATTTAGTATCAAATGAATTAAATATATCACATATCTTGCTGGCAAGTTCTTCTTCTCTTGGAGTAAATAATGATAATTGTTCCGAACTATCACTTATATAACTATTATTATTTTCAATTATGTCAGTATCAATATAATCTTCTTCAAATTCATCAACATTTAGTCCATTAACAAAATCAAAATGTTCATCTTCTGCCTCTGAAAAAACTTCATCAAATTGTTCTTTACTAATCTCTTTATCATCAACATAATACTTATTATCCTTAATTTCTACATCACTTAATGTAAAATTTGAAATTGATTCTTTAGCAAAATTCTTATTTATATATGAATACTTATCAAAATAATTATTATAAATGCTCATTATAAAATCATAATCATATGTACCATAATTAGTCATTCCTAGAACAATACCATTAATTATTTCTGAACTATAATATTCATTCTTTTTATGCTGAGATATTACAAGATCTTTTAGACTATTTTCCATCTGATGAATATCTCTTGCATATATACAAAAGTCATTATAAAGATAAGCAGTTTCCTTATTTGAAATTTGCATACATTTTAAAATATCTTCATCAGTCATTTTATCAAGCATATCATATGAACTTGGCAAGTTATAAATATTAAAATTTATTTTAGACAAAAAAAGTGAAGTCATTGTTTTAGCAATAAACTCCACTTCATTTTCAGTCATACCTGTATATTCTTTTACAATATTATTTTTGGTTTTATTATAAATAACATCATATAAATTATTATCCAGTTTATTATTTGGATCATTATCTATATTATTTTTAAGTTGATAATATTTTAATAATGAATTATCGGAATAATGGTTATAAGACCAAACATTATAATCTTTACCATAAGTCTGTTTAATATCAAATACATAAATCTTATAATTATCCTTTAATATAGGTATTCCTTTACTTTTAGGTTTTATTCTTCTTTCAATATCTTCACTATTCCATTCTTCAAATGTCTTAAATATTTTTCCGCTTGAATTATAAGAATATAGATTTAGTACATTATCAACACTATAATCATCTAATATCTTTGACCAATAAATTATAAACTTATTCCAACTATATTCACTATTTTTTATATTCTTAAATGTTTCATCCCTATTAGATAAGAACTCATCAACAAACTTTTTATTCATTCTTTACACCTTCTTTCTCTTTGTCAAATAAAAAAATCTCTATTAAAGAGTTTCTATTTGTTCTATTAACTTTTTCTCTATCAGATATAGCATTGTAATTAAATTTAAGTTCATTACTTAATTCTTCTAAATTAGTTAAGTCCTTCGTTGATAACGGAGGTGCTATATATAATTGAGCAACTGGTTCTTTTCCAATTTTTAAATATTCTACATCTGAATCAACTTTGCCAAATTTTTCTAACACTTTATTAATTGTTTCAATTAATTTTGTTTTCTTTTTATTTTCTTCCGTATCTAATTTGGTTTCTTTATTAGTATTATTATTTTGATTATCAAACTTTAATTGTTCTACAGTGTAATAAGTGTTAACAAGTCTTTCTAAAGGTCTTGCTTTTCTTTCTATCATCCCTTTTTGATAACAACTAAACTTTTGATAAACAACCGTATCACGAAATATTGGATAACCTACTGTTGGGAATATAATAGTTTTAAAGTGCAGTTGTTTTATTTCATCAGCAGTCATTAATCTTCTTGATATAAGACTTGTTCCTTTACTACCATTATTATTCAAAAAACTCATTGAATAATTTAATGATGTTGTTTGTACACCATGAGTACCCAAACGAGAACTAATTGCCTCTGCCGTTTCTTGTGTATTTGTTTTAAGGTATGCAAGTCCACAGTTATCTTGAATAATTTGACTGACTTCTTTACCATACAAATTATCTAATTGAGCAAATGATTGTAAAAAGAATTGAAAATACATTCCTCTTGATCTTGCTACCGATACTATTGTTTCAATATCTTGTAATGGTGGTGTATTAGCAAACTCATCAAGCAAGAAAACTAACTCACATGGTAATTTCTTGTTTTCTTGCATATTACAAAGTAATACTAATCTTTTATATATTAGAGATACTACTACCGATACAAGTGTGTAATATATTTTTGATTCATCAGGAATACAACAATAAAGTACACTAGGTTTTTTACCTAATATATCAAAATCGAAATCTGAATTAGATGTAATATTTTCTACATTAACATCATCAAACAATGTCATTCTCTCATTGTAGATGCTCGTTATAGATTTATATGTGTTCTCGGATGTAGATATGATTGGTATTAATTTGTCTTTACTCCTAAATCCATAAGGTTTAGCTTCTACATATTTTCTTAATGATTTTATATTTTTATCAGTCATTGAATTATTTTGAAATTTCTTCATTGATGATAATGTTATTTGTTCTCTTTTAATTTTCCCATCAGCATAATCTTCTAAAAACAAAAAGATAATTCCATATAATAAATCACTAGCACTATTATTCCAAAATGCCTCTTTTGCAGTTTTATCAGACATAATCATAGTGCATATATCATTTACTATTTGATTACACCCTGCAAAATGCGTTATTGACTCATTTTTATATTTTATTTTTAATTCTTCATTAGTTTCACTATTGCTTAACTTTTCATTTTTATCAAATAACTCATATTCATTTATAGCAGTTTCTAATAAATTAATATGATTTGAATATGCTGGATTTCTGAAATCTAATGTAAACACATTATAACCATTATCCTTAAACATCTTTGATGTTGTAGAAAATATTTCTCCTTTTGGATCAGTAATAAATACACTTTTCTTTGTTTTAGCAGTTGCTATAAAACTACATTCAGGTATAACTGCCGTAACTGATTTACCACTACCAGTAGAACCTAAATATATCCAATGTGGTGTATTATTATCAAACCAAACATATTTATTATCTTTTGAATAATAAACTGGAAAACCACTATTATTAATATGCTTTATTTCTTCTTTTTTGAAGTTCTTTTCTATTTCTTGTTTAGTTGAAAACCTAGCACTTCCATGTTCATAATTATCTTTAATTTTTTGTTTAGTAATTAGTGGCTCTATGAAATATAAAAATATAATAATTAAAGCAACTAATACTAAAATCATTATATATGCAAAATTCATTTTATCTCTCCATATCGTTATCTTTAAATTGATATCTGACATCATCAAGCATATCTTCATCAATTACTTTATAATCTTTAACTTCTTCTATTCCTTGTTGTAAATCATTAAGTCTATCAATTATATCTTTTCTTACATCAGGATCGCATTTATTTAAAAATGGTCCAAATGTTGTAAGTAATATTTTACTTGGATTATCAAATTCCATTACAGTTAAATTTGTACTCCCAATTTTATCATTTATATCTACAATTATATCTGGTAAATCCTCATATCTTGCTACAAATTCTTCACTACCATTATCAATGTAAACTAGTTTTTCATCACTATTAAGTAATTGTTTTATTTCTTCTTCATTATACTGATTTAGTATTGCCTGATTTTCCATCATTCTCATCTCCTTTAATTAAATCATTTAAAAAATCATTTTCACATTTTATTGATTCTATATAAACATTTGCTAAGTATTTAATTAATTTATCTTTATTGCCTTTTACTTTTGTCTCCATCTTACTTATACTTTTTATATTATCTTTTATTCTACAATTAATTCTTAAAATTATTTTATTATAATTTTTAATTGTTTCTTGCATATTTGCAAATTCTAAATTTAATTTTGAAAAATCCATATTTACACCTTACCTTTCTAATCCTTCATCTTTATAAAACTCATAATCATCATCAGAAATTGCCTCTAAAATATCAGAATAATCAGTATCTTCAATTTTATCTAAAAATGAATTATCTTTTATATAACAATTAGTTAAGAAATGAGCAATTTCAGATTGAGATAACTTATACCCATTATCTTCAATATATAAATCATAAGCCAATTCCTGTAAATCAACTGCAACTTTATCAGTTATTTCATAGTCTTGATTTTTAGCAACATCATAAATACTGTCATAAATACAATAAACAGTTAAATGAGATTTATCTTCTTTTGATAGTCTTTTGTACATTTCTAATATATTCATCTCTTTTCTCCTCCTCTCTTGAACATCTACTTGATATTACACAAGTGCAATACATGAATAGTATTAATAAAAACAATACTATTCCAATTAAACTAATAATTAATATTTTCATTTTTTCCTTCTTTCTTCTTACATAAAAAAAGACCAGAAATTTATTTCTGATCTATTCATACAAATTGTAATTTAGCGAATAGTAACTTAATTTTCTTTTTTATTAAACATATGG
>CAJMSU010000026.1 GCA_905216155.1 uncultured bacterium | reverse complement strand
TCTACATTATCATCAACTGAAACAGGCTCATCAACTACTGATTGACTATGAGCTTCATCTGATACAGGACTATCCAAAACAGAATCATCATCTTTTACTGTATCATCATGATCTATTGATTCAGTAGAACCTACATCTGTAGTATTATCTATAGTTGAAGAAATATTAACATCATCTTTATTTTCAGCAACAACAGAATCTTCTACCACTTTATTATCCTCTGTATCTACAACTTTTTCTACTTTATCTATCTCATTTTCATTAGAAACATCTTGATTAAGATTATCACTCAAATTACTATTTCCTAAAGCCTCTTCTACTTTATTAGCCATATCATCACTACTAATACCAACATTAGAAACATCTAAATTACTTTCTTCTAAATCATTAGTAACAACTTCCTCTTCCTTAGAAACTAAAGGATAAACATAAACTTGCTCTTCTGGAATATTAGTAGAATAATATATATTATTACTATCAATTCCAATGAAACTATAATATTGATTATTCAATATATTAGCACCATCTATTGTAAAAATTGATGCCTCAGAAAACTGATCATTAAAAATAAACTTACCATCAGTTCCCATTTTAGTCATTAAACTTTCTTTTTTTACAGCAGCATTATTTACTAATCTAGTAGCCTCCTCTGGCTTACTTCTAGCAGTAATGGCTTCTTTTACAGATAAAGCTTCAGGTGTTGCTCTCTCTACTAATAAATGTTCATCATCAATAAGTTTAATACTTTTATTTGTAAAAGGAATAACCTCATTACCTAAAGAATCAATAACACCAATAGTAGAATGTTTAACCTCACTATCAATAGCTTCAACTAAAGTAACAGTAGCAATTATATTACCATTACTAAGCTTACCATTTGGCATAAAATAATACATTTTTTCTCCAACTACCCCATATTCACAAACAATATCTGTACGATCTTTATACTTAACTATTCCTGTTTGAACATTCATCATAAAAACACCACCTATTATTTCTAATAATATCATAATTAAACTTTCAAAACAACTATTTTCAAAAAAAAATTATCTAAATCTAAAAATTTGATTTTTATAAAACTATAATATAAAATATAAACAGGTGATATAATGAAACAAGATAAAAAACTAATGCTTAAAATGAGTCTTTTATTTCTAATAGTTTTTGTAGTATTTGGAGTAATAATAGTAAATGATAAACTATACTTCTACTATCTACCAAAAATAGAAAAAAAACTAAACAAATATATAGAAAATAATTATAAAGATGAAAAATATTATTTTAATATAGGAAAAGCAAAATATAAAAATGGAAAATACTACTTAAAAGTATCATCTACTGAAAATAAAGATTTATATTTTTATATTTACTATAATAATAAAAAAATAAGCAATACTTATAAACAAGATTATAAAAAAGGAAATACTCTATTAAAAACTCTAGAGAAAAAAGAACAAAGTCTAATTACTAAAAAAATAAATACTAAAGTAAAAGTTAATTTTACAACTACTCTCGATAATTATTCAAAAAAAATTCGAAGAAAAATAATTTCTGAAAATAATATAGAAAAACTAAAAATACTAAAAATAACTTTTACTAAAGATTTTGATAAATTAGATGAAAAATCTCTAGAAAACGAACTAATAAATATTAATAACACTCTAAAGAAAAATAATATATATCCAAAATATATAAATGTTAAAGTAAATACTAAAACAAGCCCTAAAAATCAAATAGAAATTAAAAATATAACACCGAAATCTATAGAAAACTCTAGTTTTAAAGAAAAAATTAGTGATATAATAAATAAGAAGAAAAAATAATATTTAAATTAAAGGAGAATAACTATTATGAATGATTGTATTTTTTGTAAAATAATAAAAAATGAATTACCATCTAAAACTATTTATGAAGATGATTTAATTAAAGTAATTATGAATATTAACCCTACTACTAATGGACATTTATTAGTATTACCAAAAACACACTATGAAAATATTTTAGATATTAATGAAGATGTTGTTATGCATAGTTTTAAAGTAATAAGAGAAAAACTATATCCATTACTAAAAGAAAAACTAAATTGTAAAGGTCTAACTATATCAGAAAATAACTTTTTAGGTCAAGAAATAAAACACTTTCATATACACCTAACACCAAGATATGAAAATGATTTAGTAGACTTTAATTATAATAAAGAACTTCTTAATGATATAGATGAAATATATTCTAAATTAACTTCAAAGTAGTAAAAAACACATCAATTAAAAATAAAACTAATATCAATATGGTTAACCATTTTGGTATTTTTTTTATAATTAAATCAATAACAGGTCTTATAAAATATATAAATATTATTGAAATAAAAGCCCATAAAAGGCTCATTTCTATAGCTATATAAGGTCCTATATTAAATTTTAAATCACTATAATCCCAAAACACATCATTAAATAATTTCTCTATTAAAACCCCACCACACCATTCTAAAAATGTAATTAAAATAAATACAGAGATAAACTGTAACACTATTTTAAAAAAAGAATTAACCTTTAACTTCCCAAAAATAAATTTTTCTAAAACAATAATTAAAATACATCCAAAACCATAAACTGGAACCCAAGGTCCAAATAAAATACCATTATTCATAGAATGAAAGAAAAATGTTTTCATAATAGTTTCTACTAAAAAACCTAAAAAGCTAGTTAAAAAGAAAAAATTAATATAATAATACATAATATCACCAGTAATAGTATAACCAAAATTAAAAGAAAAATAAAATTTTGGTATATAAAAACCTCATTTCAATATGAAATGAGGTTTTATCATAAGGATCTACTTTTTTATGTTTAAATTATATAAATAAAAGGTTATTTAATATAAGATTTTAGACTTTAGAACTTCTATTGCCGGACGCACAGCATAGCTGGGGTCGTTCACTCTGGTATTGCTGTCACTACAAACGAGCGCGTTCACATACCAAGCAAAGGACGCATCAGACGAGTTAGGACTTTCTAGCCAATAGCCAACATTCAATGAACTACTTGCATATGTTGTATTTTCCATTAAGTATTGACATGTATCTAACCCTCCATTTTTCCAACTACCTACGGTTGTTCCACATCCTTTATTTACTTCTTGAGCTGTTAATAGTCTTGCGGCAGTTCCCGAATAACTAAAATTATTTACTCTTACAGTTTTCTTTTCATCTGTTATATTTCTTGTTGTGTTTGAAAGTTTTACATTTTTCCATTGTGTTGTTGTTGGTAGTTGTTTAATTGCTGTTTGGGGACCTAAATAGTCTGAATAGTTAGTGTTATATGCATACAATTTTGTATTATCAGGAACACCTCCTGATACATTACTATAATATATCAAAGTTGCATAATTTGATGAATTATCTCCATCTTTTCCTGATACATAGTAAAATCTCTCAGTTTCTGAATCAAATACTCCATCTCCATTGACATCACAGTCAAATGCATCTCCACTAGTTAATGTTCCTGTTGTTCCTAAATTTCCATATGTTATGACGTCACCTGTTTTATATCCTGATCCAGAGCAATAAAGGATTGAATCTGTTTGATTACAAACTTCTGTATGAAGGACTGTTGCTCTTTTACACGTTGGGTGTACTATTGCTACTGCACTATTATCTGCTTGTTGATATGAAAGACTAAAATTTAAGTTAAGTGTAGAGTCTGCAGTTGGTAAATCTGCTGCTGTTATATCTTTTTTAAAGGCTACTCTTATTTTTAATGTTTCACTTTGATTAGACTTTAAAAGTTGTTTTTCAGCTAAAGCTGTTCCATCACTATATGTTACTATATAATCTAAATACTTTGCTTGCGCTGTAGTTAATCCTGTTTTTGATATTGTTGATACCATTGCATCTATTGTACCTTTATTTACTTCTTTTACAGTAAACTCATAAAAGTCTCCTGGATTAGTTAGTTTTACTGAAAAGTTTACTGTTGTTTTTGCTGTATCTAGTGTTGGAACTGTTGTTGCAGTAACGCTTCCACTAGTTACATTAATATTTTCCATATGAACATCCCATGATGCTTTATTTATTGTTGTTTGTCCATTTATTTTTAGTGTCGCAGATAGTGCTGCATATCCTACTCCTATTAATAAAGCTAATGAGAATATTAATAGTAAATAGATTTGTGTTTTATTCTGTTTTAATTTCATAACCTACTCCTTTTATTTTTGTTATATACCTAAATTATACCCCCTCCATATGCAAATGTAAATACATTTTTCTGCCCCACACAAAAAGATAAGATTTCCTCTTATCTTTCTTAATAGCAAAGACTTCCGCCTAAAATGATTGCTAATAATATATATAAAATAATAATTATTAAGAAACCATTTCCACCACGTGAAACATTGCAGTTTTCATTACAAGACATTATTACACCTCCTTAAATATAAGCTCCCAAAATTATAATTAAAAGAATAAATAAAACTAAAATAATAGCTGAAGACGATACATAATTGTTCATATAGACTCCTCCTTTTTTTGTGCTTTCACAGTATTTTATGGTAAATATATTAAATGTGTGATTATATATATCATATTTTATTGCAAGAAAACCATTTTTTTGTTATTATATAAAGGTAAATAGGAGGAAAAATATGAAGAATAAAAAAGTAATTACTGCTATCACTTTATTAGCAACAACATCTTTAGTACTTACTGGTTGTGGAAAAAAAGCTGAAGTTAATAGTAAAAATGCTGTTTCATTAACAGGTATAAAAATAAGTACAACTGAATATTACAATGAATTAAAAAAAGATAATATTTCTAAACTAGTAGATATGATTGATCATAAACTATTTGATGAAAAATATAAAACTACTGATGATGAGACAAAAGAAGTTAAAGAACAAATTGAAAAAATCAAATCAAACTATTCAAATGACGAAGACACTTTTAAAAATGTTATAAAACAATATTTTGGAGTATCATCAGAAAGTGAACTTGAAGATATGTTAAGACTTGAATACAAAAGAAATGAAGCAGTTGAAGATCACATCAAAAAAAGTTTAACAAATAAAGAAATAGAACAATATTATGATGACAACATAATAGGTGATATTAAAGCTAGTCATATTTTAATAAAAGTAAATGTTAAAGATGATGCTACTGAAGATGAAAAAACTAAAGCTGAAGAAAAAGCTAAGAAAAAGGCTGAAAGTATTATAAAGAAACTTGATAATGGTGAAAGCTTTGAAAAATTAGCTAAAAAATATTCTGATGATTCATCAAACAAAGATAAAGGTGGAGACCTAGGTTACTTTAAAGCCGAAGATATGGATGAAAATTTTGTAGAAGCTGCTAAAGCTCTAAAGAAAAATGAATATTCTAAAGAACCTGTTAAAACACAATATGGATATCACATAATATTAAAGAAAGATCAAAAGAAAAAAGCATCATTAAAAAGTGTTAAAAATGATATAAAAGAAACATTAATGAATGAGAAATTAACTAATGATCCATCTCTTCATTACAATGCATTAATTGAAATAAGAGAAGAAAATAATATTAAATTTGATGACAAAGATTTGAAAAAAGCATATGAAGATTTAATGGACAAATTAATAAAACAAGCATCTTCATCTAGTACTAATACTAATAATTAAAAAAACGGCTAAGCCGTTTTTTTATATTTATATATATTAGAATTTTTATCATGATAAATTCTTACATAATTATCGTTAGAATTTAAATAAGTATTAAGACCTAAATTATTAGGAATAATAAAATAATCAAAATTATATTTTTTAATTAACTTATTATAATCCCTACTCATAACAGATATATTATAATAATCTTTATAATTATATTTAGAATATAAATCTGCTCTACCATCTATAAAAACATCTATATTATTATAAAGTAAATATCCACCATAATCATAGTAATTATATAATCTCTTTGGTTTTTCATTCTTTAAAACAGAAATAGCAGAATCACTAACAATTTTACTCTTACTATAAACTTTATCTATATTTGGTATGCTAAAAACAAATGCAGAAAAAACAATCAAAGAAAGAACAATAAGTATTAGATTAGTACCCTTATCATTTTTTCTAAAACTAATATAGTTAAATACAACAAAATTCATAATAATATAAGTATAAATCCAAAATCTAATACTTTTAAATCCCATAAACACTGAAATACCAAATAATAAAAAATCTATAAGTTTTAATCGTTTATCACTAAAAATAAATACAATGATTAAAAGTAAAATAATAAATATATAAAAATAATGTGTCATATCATTAAGATTAGTAGGTTGCCATTCAGAAATTGTTTTTAACATAAAACCATCCATCATATTTTGATATGGATAAAAAATCATCCCTATACCAGAAGGATTAATACAAATAGCAAGCACACACATCAATATAACTAATAAATATTTAACTATTTGCTTATTACTAATTCTAGTAGAATAAATCTTTTTAAAAGAAAAATCAAAACTACCAGCAAGTAAAAATACAACAGGTATAATATAAGAAAGATTACTAGAACCACCATGTATATTAGACCATAACAAAGCAATTAATGGTAAAAAATATATTTTCCTAGATTCTTTTCTATCATATAAATCATAAGAAAAATAAACAGTTAATGCTAAAAATATATAACTAATTAATTGTGGTCTTACTTGAGTGTAACATAATATAACAATAGAAAGAAAACTCCATAGTAGTGAAAAAGAAACATTTTTTAAATAATCATCCTTTTTGCTAAAAAATAGTAGCACAAGTAAACAAAATATAGTAGAAAATGAATAAATATAAATATGATAACTACCAAAAACCATTTTTAAATAATAAATAATAACTTCAAACAACCATTCATGAGATACCCATGTCCTACCAGATACATACCAAGAAAATATATCCTTAGTTAAAATACTCTTAGTCTTAACCATTACCTCCCCAGCTTTTATATGCCAATAATAATCAGATTCTAAATGAACTAAAATACAGTAAAATAGTGTCATAGTAAAAAATAATAAACTATAACATATTAAAGTTCTATTTTTTAATAATTTATTTTTCATAATGAAGTCCCTTCTGATACATTTTTTCTGCTATTTTATATTCTAATTCCTTACCAGTATATTTTCTACTAAGTCTTTTATATAACTTTTCATATTCTCTTTTACTAATTTCTATATCATTAGAAAAAGAAAAGTTATCAAGGCATTTATTAATTAAAGAAATATCATATCCCAAATTAATTAAATAACTACATATTTTTTTTCTTAAAACTACCCCACCCCTAGTTCGATTTGATTTAATCATTTTATTTATTAATTTATTTATTTTTAATACTTGCTCATCATGTGTAAATGTTTCTATCTCACTATCTACTATATCTTTAGAAACACCTTTCTTTACTAATTCAAATTTTATTTTTTCAGGTCCATTATTAGTAGTAGTCATTTGATTATTAATAAAACTCTTAGAAAAACTTCTATCATTTAAATATCCCTGTTTTAAAAGTTTAGAAATAACTTTTTCTACCATATCCAAAGGATATTCTTTTTTTATTAAACTATTTTTTAACTCTTTAACTGATTTAAATCTATTATTTAAAGACTTAAGTGCCATATAATAACAATCACATTCTAAATTATAGTTATTAATACAATCATTATTAAGATCTATATCTTTAGTAATTAATAAATTATACTTAAGTATTACTTCTTCATATAAAAGTAAACTATTACCATTATCAAGTTCTAATTTATATTTACCATTAGACATCTTTTTATACTTTAATATTTTCAAAAGATCACCTCCATCACTACATTAAACAATCTATTAATATTATAGCAACAAAACAAAAAAAATCATATAAAAAAAAGAAGCTAATCTTCTTTCTTTACCTTGATTAAACCATCAACGATCTCCTCAAGTGCCCTTCCTATATTCTTTTTACATTTGTATTCGGCTTCAGGCTTTTGTAAATATCCAGTTTTAGAAATTTCTTTACTTCTTCTAGCTGCTATATGAACAAGTTCATACTTAGAATCAACTATATTAAGTAATTTATCTATAGATGGATAAATCATTCATATCACACTCCCTATTATTAGGATAAACCTATTGTGTAAAACAAGCAATAGATATGACAAAACTAGACACTTTATTTACAGTAAATATTTTACAAAAAAAAGAAAGAAAGTATTGCTACTTTCTATTAACGGAAATTACAACAAGATCCACATTGAATATTACTTACAGTATTTTCTTCACTGCAAGTGTATCTTGGTTGATAAGTATGTTTATATACATGATGATTTATAATTCTTGTATGTATTGGACAAACATGTCCTTACCCTTTTATGTTAGATTTTTAAAAACACTTTCTACTGAATATGCATCTTCTTCTGACGTTAAAAACGTTTTAGAATTTAATAATTCTTCAATATTATCATAATCTTCTGCAAATTTTCTTATAAATTCATAGTTAATCTTATTTAATAAATCGTGAATATCATTTATTAATTTAACACCAGAAGTTGCATAATCAAAATAAATATCATTGCTAATATACAACACATTTGGATTTTTTTTACCATGTCCTTTTGCTGATTTATTTGGAAATAATAAATCAAATGGATTTACATCTCTATTATTTATTGCAAAATCTATTGCTTTTTCTATATTAGCATCTTTATTAATATCTATTAAAGTTGAATTAATTTCAAAAATATTATTCTTTTTTCTAATCATTAATATCTTCGATGAAAAATCAGCATATCTAGAGCAACGATCTTTACTATTATCATATCTTGCTTCTGTATTATGCAATATTCTATTTCTGAGCATATAAATTTGCCACCATAATCCAAATTTTTGTCTTGTGGGATAAAATTTATTTATTTTAATACTATCAAGATTCTTTGCCAAAACAGTCTTTTGTTCTGCTTCAACTATAACCGATACAGCACTTATAACAGAGTCAAAATAATAGGCCATTTCCTCAAATAAATCGATAGGCGGAAAAGAGATATTATCTTCTTCGAATTTTATACAATAATTTTTTAAAGCCCTATTGAAAGTTTCAAGATATTTATTAATAAAAAATAGTATTTTATTTTCTTTAAACACAAAATCATTCCATACTTCATTTATTCCATACTTAACTAATTTTTCTTTCCCATCATCATTTACAAATTTATGAGATGAAGGAATAAACATAATATGTGTTTGTTTCCATAACATTTCATTCATTTGTTTTTGAGATTCTATTGCTTCTATTAATTCATCATATTTCATGTCTACACCTCTTATCATATATTATAACACTAGGTTAGTCATTTTGATGAAATGTAAGCTTTAAATCTATTTTTTTGTTATTAAATATAATAACTTTATCAATTAAATTAACTATTAACTCTCTACTTGGTTCTTTCATAGATAAAAATTTATTTATATATTCATTAATTAACTTATTTTTAGTATTTTCATTAACTTTATCATTTGCCACATTAATTAATTCACTATATCGTTTCTCTTTTATACTTAATTCATTTTCTAATTTAATTTTAACTCTATTAAATTGTTCTTCAGTTATTACCTTATTTAATTTATCAATATAAATACTATCTAGATTATCATTTAATTGTTTTATTTCACTTTCAAGTATATAAAATTCTTTCTTTATACTTAAACTATTATCTTCACTAATATTTTTAATTGCTTGTTCTTTTATTCTTTTCTTGTCAATATATTTTAAGCATAAGTCCCTTAGTGAATTTAAAATTACCCTTTCTAATTCATCATAGTTATTAGAGTGTGTTGTACATAGTTTTTGTTTCATATAAGTTCTATAATAATTACATATAGTATAACACCTATTATCTTTTTTTCTTCTAGCTTGAACTGATATTCTATGTCCACAATCTCCACAATATAAAAGTCCATCTAATAAATGATTTTCTTTTTTTTCATTTCTACCTACATTTTTAGGTAATCTCTTCTGAACTTCATAAAAAGTATCTTTATCAATAATTGCTTCATGAGTATTCTCTACTATAATAAAATCTTTAGGATTATTTCTAACTACTTTTTTAACTTTATAATTTACTTTAGCTCTTTTATTTTGGACTAAATCTCCAGTATAAATTTTATTAGTTAAAATATCTTGAATTGTTTTAGGATGCCATTCTCCATATTTTAAATTATAATGACTCTTCCATTCAAAACTATAATACTGTGCTGGTGTTTTTACTCCTTCTAAAGTTAGTTGTTTAGCTATTTTAAAGTAAGATAAACCACTTAAGCACATATCAAATATTCTTTTAACAACAACTGCTTGTTCTTTAAAAATAACTAAATGATTTTTATTATCTGGATCTTGAATATATCCAAATGGAGTTCTACCACCAACCCATTTTCCTTCTTTTTGTTTTGCTCTTAAACTCGATTTTATTTTTTTAGAAATATCTTTAGCATACATATCATTCATAATTGCTTTAAATGGTGCAATATCATTATTAGAATTATCTAAAAATGTATCTATATTATCAGTAACTGCAATATATCTAACATTATGCTCTGGAAAATATTTTTCTATTAAATTTCCAGTACCAATATAATCCCTACCTAATCTCGACATATCTTTAGTAATAACCATATTAATTCTACCTAATTCTATATCATTTAACAGTCTATTAAAATCAGGTCTATCAAAATTTGTCCCACTATAACCATCATCAATATAAATATCATAAACTCTTAAATTATTTTCTTTAACATATTGAAGCAATAAACTCTTTTGATTTGTAATACTTTCACTTTCATAAACTTTGTCATCATCTTCACGAGATAATCTTATATAAAGCCCAACGCTATATATCTTATTTATACTCTCTAACACTTTTACCTCCTCCTTGAGATAAATAAGTACATGATGATGTTACCTCCCTTTTATCATTTTTACAAATCATCTGAATATATTTTTTTAATTCTTTATTTAAAACATTTATCAAAATAGCATTTATATCTTTTTCATTATTAAAAATAAAATTGATTTTGTACTTATCCATAAATTTTGTACACCTCACTTAAATTTATGGATAAACAATTAATTTTAGTAATACTAAATTGTGTAAACATCACATTACACATTAATTTAGTATTACTTATAGGCATTCACCTCTTTACAAATATTAATTTCAACTTTCATATAAATCATCTCCTTTCACGATGATGCTAACTTATTAATAATTCTTTGTCAAATCATATTCTGTTAGTTAATTTATTTAATCATCCTAAATATTAAAAATTCTAACTAATTCTACAAAAGCAGGATAAGATGTTTGCACAACAACACCGATTATTCCCTTATTTTATAAGGAATCGATATGTGCAAATCTTATTTTGCACTTGCAAAATTCATCCTACTTCATAAGATGATATTAAGGATAAAGACCTATTTTATAAGATATTTAAGCATATAAAAAACATCCTACATTCAATAAATTAATTATTTTTATAGGATGCTTAATTTTTTTTAATTATCTTCTTCTATTTCAAAATTTAATAATTCTTCACACATTTTTTCGTATAAATCTTGTTCATGACCAATTGTATCAATTAAGAACATTTTATCATTTTCATATTCTTTTAAACCTCTCATATAATAAGGTTTATCATCATCTAATACAATAAATGGCATAATGTTATTCCTTAAGCATTCTTTAAACATTATAATTCTACCTACACGACCATTTCCATCACCAAATGGATGAATGCGCTCAAATATAAAATGAAAATCAACTATATCTTCTAAAGTAATATTAGTTTTAGAATTATATTCATTTAATAATTCTTCTATTTCTTTTTCTACATCTTCTGGTGCAGTAGTATTAATAACATTAACTACGCCTATTATATTAGGAACAATTTTAAATCCACCAACATTATATCTAGGATTTTCTTCATCACTAGTATTTCTTTTTAATATCTTATTCATTTCAATTATCATGTCTTTAGTTAATAATTCATCAACATTATCTAACATATAATCAAATAATTTAAAATGATTTTTAGATTCAGTTAAATCATCTAGTTTAATTAAATCATCGCTTTTAGGAATAAAAGAAGATGTATCAAATATTGCTTCTGTTTGTTCACTAGTTAATCTACTACCTTCAATTTTATTTGAATTATAAGCAAAGTTTACTTGTGAATAGTGATATATGTTGCCTTTGAATTTAGACTCTTTTTGTTTAATTAACTCATTTTTAATTTTATTTATATCCATAAGTTTTCCTCACTTCCTATTTTTTATCAACTACTTTATATATTCCATATAATATCTACTATCAGTTTTTTCTTTTACATTAAAACCTAATTTATTATATAAATTAACTGCTTTAATATTATCTTTGTACACCCATAAATATACATTATTATTTGCTTTAGATACGACATCTTTAATAATTGTTGTTCCAATTCCTTTATTTCTGTATTGTTCTTCAAGAAATATTTCATCCAATAGTAAACCATCTTTATTTTTAGTTATCAAAAAGCTTCCAACGATAATATTATTTAAAATAATATTTTTATATTCAAAAATTTGCTTTGATATAGTTTTATTGACATAATTATTTATTTTTTCAACTTCCTCTGTATCTAAATCTTTTGCATACTCAAATATAGTATTTAATTTATATTTTTTTATTCTTTCTATATCTTTTATAGAAGCTCTTTCTAATTTATATTTGTTATAACACATATAAAATTTTAATTCATCTTCTTGTTCTACAATAAATCCAATATTTTTATACAAATTAACGGCAACTTTGTTTTCTTTTAATACATTTATAAATATCTCAAAATCACCAAGCAAATATATTTCTTTTATTATTTCTTTTATTAATTTTGTTGCAATACCTTTATTTCTAAAATTATTATCAATATATAATCCATCAATCAAATATTTTTTATCTATTCTTTTTGCAAATATATATCCTATTGGTTTATTTTCTTCTTTATATAAAAGAAGAATATTTTGATTATTAATCATATTTATAAAATAATCTTTGACAACAAATTTTTCATCTATAGTATTATCATATTTTCTTTCATCTTGAATTAATAAAGTCAAAAAATTATCACATATATTACAGTCATCAATACTACTTACTTTTATAATCATTTATATTCACCTTCTTTAATATAAAGAAAATTATATATCTATTATACCACACAAAAAGACATTTCTTATCAAAATGCCTTTAATTTGTACTTATTTTCTCTTAATTTATTTGATCTATCATAAATTATCACACTTGTCCTTGCTCCTTTTTGATAGATTTTATTTTTTTAATGATTTATTAATTTCATCAAATAATGCTGAACATTTTTGATAATCAGAATCTTTTAAATTAATTAATATTTATAGTTTATCTTCAAATGTTTTTATTTATTTAATTATTTTCTTCTATTTTAAAATCTAATAATTCCTTACACGTTTTTTATATAAATCTTGTTCATGACAAGTAGTATCAATTAAGAACATTTTATCTTTTTTATACAAATCCTTAAGTTAATTATCTATTCCTTCATTTTCTATTTCTATTAAAAATTTATCAAAATCAGATTCAAATAATTTGTCCTGTATAATCCTATATTTCTCAAATTCTGATAAAGCAAAACTTTCTGCAACTTTGTGAGAAATTTTACCAGGATTATCTAACACTTCTCGTTCATTAAATTGTAAAAACACATCTAATCTTTTTTTCCAATCTTCCATAGTCATTGGAATATGCCTTTCAGCTTGATCTTCTGCATAATCTAAATACATTGTAACTATTCTTTCTAAAGATTTTAACTCTTCTTTTGTTAAATAATTTTTGGCAATTATAACATCAGATTCCATGATTTTGCCATTTGGAGAATTTTTCCAAGTAGTAAGACCCATATGCTCTTTTTCATGATTTGCCCTTTTTACTATGACTTCTGAAGCAGTATTGCCATGTGTTGCAAAATGCATTTTATTTTGTACTGTCTTAAAGAATTCTTTAGTGACAGGGGAATTTTTATTATAATCTAAACTAGTAGCATAAATATCAGTGATTTTTTGATAAAAATTCCTTTCACTAATTCTAATTTCTCTAATTTCTTCAAGCAATTCATCAAAATAATTTTCATTTAAGAATGTTCCGTTTTTAAGTCTTTCTTTATCTAGAACATATCCTTTAATAGAATATTGTTTTAATATATTAATTGCCCATAATCTAAATTCTATTGCTCTTTTACTATTAACTTTAAAACCAACCGAAATAATGGCATCTAAATTATAGTACTTTGTCTTATAATTTTTTCCATCTTCAGCAGTATGTAAGAAATCCTTACATACTAAATTTCTATCTAATTCGTGTTCTAAAATATTATTTAAGTGCATTGTAACATTGTTTCTAGTTGTATCAAAAAGTTCAGCAATTAACTTTTGACTAAGCCATACCGATTCATCATCTACAATTACTTCAATTGTTTTCTCATTATTTTGTTTTGTAAAAATTAAAAATTCTGCTGTTGAATTTCTTATTTGTAAAGTTTTCATTAGTTCCCCTCCTGAACATTTTTTATGATAAAATCTCTAATTAAATTATACCTTAAATTATTTATAATTCCTATAATTTCATAAAAATAGTTAAAAATATAGTACAACAGGATATTAAAACGCATCATGAAACTAAAAATCCCTTTAAAACAAAGAACTTTTTAGTTACTATGTTGCACCACCAACTATTTTTTATCATCAGGATAAATACTGTCATTTTCATCAGCAAATCCATATTCTATATCATTCATTTGATTAATAATTAACTGCAATTGCTCTTCTAACTGACTCATGATATCAACCTATGCAATTATTATACTACACAAAAAGACACATCTTATCAAAATGCCCTTAACTTGTACTTATTTTCTCTTAATATATTTTTGTTATACCAAAATATTATTTAAAAAACTAATTTTACATTTATAGTTTTATCTTCAAATATTTCAATTTTATCAATTAAATTAATTATTAATTCCCTGCTTGGCTCCTCCATAGATAAAAATTTATTAATATAATCATTAATCATTTTATTTTTAGATTCTTCACTAACATTATAATTAATATTATTATTTAACTCATTATATCTTCTTTGTTTTATATTTAAATCATTTTCTAATTTTACTTTTACTCTTTCAAATTGTTCTTTAGTTATCTTTTTATTTAACTTATCAAGATAAAGAGAATCTAAATTATTATTAATTTTTTCTATTTCCTCGCATAATATTAATAACTTATTCTTATTATCAATTTTTTTATCTTTAACAACACTTTTCAAAACACATTCTCTAATAAACTCAACATCAATTAAGTCTTGACATATTTTAATCAAAGAATTAACAACTATACTCTCTACTTCATCATAATTATTTGAATGAGTACTGCATAATTTTTTACCTACATAACTCCTATAATAATTACAAATTGTGTAGCACCTATTATCTTTTTTTCTTCTAGGAGTTATACCAATTCTATGACCGCAATCTCCACAATATAAAAGTCCATCAAATAAATGAATCTCTCTTTTTAAAGGCCTACCCTTATTTTTAGGTATTCTTTTTTGTACTTCATAAAATATATCCTTATCAATAATTGCCTCATGTGTATTTTCTACTACTATATAATCACTAACTCTATTTTTAACAATTTTTTTTACTTTATAATTTACCTTATTTCTCTTATTTTGAACCATATCTCCTATATACATCCTATTAGTCAAAATATCTCTTATTGTTTTAGAATTCCAACTACCAGATTTATATTTAAAATCATAGTATTGAGAAGGCGTCTTAATATTTTCTAAAGTTAACTGTTTGGCAATTTTATAAAATGTCATTCCATCCAAACACATACTATATATTCTCCTAACAATATCTGATTTTTCTTTATTTATTATTAAATGATTCTTATCAACAGGATCTTGATCATATCCAAAAGGACATCTTCCACCTACCCATTTTCCCTCTTTTTGTTTAGCCTTCAAGCTAGATCTTATCTTTTTAGAAATATCTTTAGCATACATATCATTCATTATAGCTTTAAATGGCGCAATATCGTTATTAGCATCATCTAAAAAAGTATCAATATTATCAGTAACTGCAATATATCTAACATTATGCTCAGGAAAATATTTTTCTATTAAACTACCAGTACCAATATAATCCCTTCCAAGTCTTGACATATCTTTAGTAATAACCATATTAATTTTACCCATCTCTATATCCCTAATCATCTTATTAAAACCAGGTCTTTCAAAACTAGTACCACTAAAACCATCATCAATATAAATATCATAAACATCTAAATTATTCTCTTTAACATATTGAAGTAATAAACTTTTTTGATTTACAATACTCTCACTCACTAAAACTTTATCACAATCTTCTCTAGAAAGTCTTATATAAAGACCAGCAACAAATTTATTAATCACCAATCACCACCAATATCAATTAATCTTTTCAATATATTTTTCTAATTCTCTAATTAAGACACTTATAAAAATATCATTTATATCTTTTTCTTTATTATAAATAAAATTAATATTATATTTATTCATAAATAAACACCTCAATTAAATTTATGGATAAAATTAAAAATTTAGTATAAAAAAAGAATACAATTAGTATTCTAAGAG
>CAJMSU010000025.1 GCA_905216155.1 uncultured bacterium | reverse complement strand
CTCTTTGCTTCAAAATATAAATACACATATCCTGATTATCTAGTAAAGAGAATATACAATAATCTGGTTCTTTTTTATAATATACCGGTTTTCTTATCTCAATAGCAGCATCTACCATATCTTCAATATTAGTAATTAACATAATATTTTTATCTTCTAAATTTGGTGTATTACCTATTTCCGCTAGTATAGCATCATATTTTTTTAGTATCAATTTTAATTTTGAATGATATTCAGCCTCTATCGACTTTTCTCTTGGAATAGATGCCACTGTAATTATAAATAATAAAGCAGTAACTGTAATAAATACAATAGCATAAGTAGATAAATTATTTTTTAACAAATATAGTGATATTATTAAAAACACTATTGTTAATACCAACAATACTATAAATTTAATAAATTTCTTTTTCATGCCCCTTTATTCCTCCTACTTAATTCTTCTTTTAAATAGATACTTGGTTTTGCAATATATGGAATTTTCAATTTTACAATACCCTTTATATCTTTATATTCAATATCTAGATTATCTCTAGTATTGTTATTATCACCTTTAGTTCTATAGAATGTTTTATTACCCTTTTTCTCTACTTCAACTAATCTATGAACTATATCTTCTCCCATATTTTTATAGACAATTATTTCTCCAACCTTTAATTCTTCTTTAGATTTTACTTTCTTAACTAGTACAGCATCTCCCTTATATATTTTAGGTTCCATAGACTCTGAACCAATTCCTATTACATAATAAGTAAAATAGCCAGATACTAAACATATCACAAAAGCAATAAATAAAAGCATTGGTATATCTGCCATTTGAAATGCACTTGATTTAAATTCATACTCTACTCCATTATAATATTCATTAATTGTTCTTGCAGAATATATATATATTATAAATGGTAAACATATTCCTATCATTGAATTCATATAATCGCCAATGTTTGGAACTACTGGCATAACAAACAAATAAAGATCCATAACTAATCTATATATTAATGCTGGTCTATAGCCAACTTTCAATGTCAAATAACTAAGTACGCAGTTTTTAGCAATTATTGGTAACACCATAGTTGTTGTCAATTTAAACAAATCTTCAAGTGACATATTGCTTAAACCCCTAATAGTTATAAATATTTCTAATAATGTCAAAACTATAGTAATTAAAAATAACATTTTTTTACTATTTCTATTTTGATTTATAACTACATACCTAAAAATTTCTGTACAAACAATTATTATTATAGGTGAAAATATATTGTTTAATATTGAGTATGCATTTAATGAATATGAATTTTTCAAAAATCCTACAAACATACCAACTAAATATGTTATAGAAAAAAACAAAATTATTAGTATAGCAGTAATTAAATTAACTTTCTTTTTTAATGGTGTTGATTTATCTTTCTGATACGGAAAAAGAAAAATAGTAAAAAACAAAATTATCATCAAAAAAGATGCATTAATAAATTCTGTATATTTTAGAAAATGAGTCATAATAAATAGTCTATATACAAAAATGTATACCAATAAAATTAGTAATATACTTATTGTCTTAAATTGTCTACTACATTTCATATTAACTCACCTCTTTTTTTCTTGCTTTTTGTTATAAATGCTAACCTAACACTTATAACAAAAAGCAAGGGAAACCACTCATAATAATGAGTAGTTTTTATCCTTGTATAAAATTCATAGCAAATGTTAAATTAACATCTTCAGCAGCTGATGGTAATTGTGTTGATGTTATATCTTTTTTAAATTCAACTTTTACTCTTAACGTTTTAGAAGTTCCTGCCGCTAATGAATCATTTGCAGATACAGTTGATCCGTCCTTGTATGTAACTGTGTAATTAGTATATACCTTTTGAGCATCAGATAATCCAGCTAAAGTTGGTGTTGATGATATCTTAGCAGGAATTGTTCCACCATTTTTAACATCAACTGTAAACTCATAAAAATCACCTGGCTCTGCTAATTTTACAGAATAGTTGATATCCGTTTTATTGGCTTTTATCACTGCTGGTGTAACTGCTTCTACGCTTCCATCTGTAACTTGTAAATTTTCAAAATGTACATCCCAACTGCTTTTACCAATTGTTGTTTGTCCATTAATATTTAATGTTGCAGACAATGCAGCATAACCAATACTAATTCCTATAACTAATAATAATACAACTATAATTGCATAGTTTCTACGAATATTTTTACTTTCCATGTTACATTCTCCTTTCTATTATAAATAATATCATTTTAATGTTTTAGTGTCAATATAAATGAAAGGTCATTAAACACTTATTTTCTTGATTTTGCCCCTTTAAATCCATTCTCTACACTAACCCTTTGAACTAAAGTTAAAGAAGCAATTAAACAGATAGTAAAACTACCTCCATAGCTCATAAAAGGAAGAGGAACACCTGTCATTGGCATCATTCCAAATAACCCCATTAAATTAACGGCTATATGTAAAAATATGTAAATTGCCACTCCATAACACAAAATCATACCCCTATTAGTTCCAGAATTTTTTCCTATTAATAAAATTCTATATAATAAAAACATATAAAGAAAAATAATAAATATCCCAAATACTACACCCAACTCTTCTACTATAATAGCAAAAATAAAATCTGTATATGGTTCTGGTAAATATAAATATTTCTGTGTAGAATTTCCAAGACCAACACCAGTTAATCCCCCATTATTAATAGCTATATAACCATTACATACCTGGTTTCCGGTAGTAAGTAGCTTAGAGCATGGATTAGTAAAATCAAATCTTTCTAATTGTCTTTCCAAAAGCAAGCCTTTCCCTGATGATACAAAAACTATTCCAACAAAAAATACTAATCCAATTAAACCAAAAATTGATTTTACTTTAATTTCTCTATTTACTGGAGATGATAAAAATATTGCCCCTACTATTAAAGAATATATAATTGTTGTACCAAGATCCGGTTGAATAAAAATAAGGCCAGCAACTATTGCACATATAGCAATCGGAAACAAACTTTTTCCATAAGTATTTAAGTTATTAGCATTTACCTCATAATATCTCGCTAACCATACAATAGTAATAATTTTTGCAAATTCACTAGGCTGTATACTAATAAAACCTAAATCATACCACGATATAGCTTTATTTTTTGCCTGCCCTACTATAATTAATAATAACAAACTGACAATTATTATAAGCATCAAGCCCCAAGAAAACATTCCATAAGCTTTAGTTGTAAACTTTATCATTATAATAGAAAAAATTAAACCAACTAATAAAAATATTGCTTGTTTTACAAAATAATTATATGGACTAACTGCATGAGTCATATATGCCGTTACATTTGATGAAGAAAACACCATAATAAGTCCAATAATAAAGAGTAATATAGAAACTATTAATAGTGGTTTATCAATATTTTTTAATATCTTTTTCAACTATATCACTCCATTCTATTATTAATATATCATAATTTTTTTAATTTTTAAATATTTGCGTTTTTTAGAATTCAATTTATTAACATTTTTTGTAAATTTACATACCATATATTAGATTAAGTAAAGGAGGCAAATTTATGTATTACTACGGTGGAGGCTCTTCTTGTTGTGGAGGACAAAATTACCAAATGCCTTATTGTCCTACTAGTTGTGGTAACAACAATAATTCTATATATGCAATTATTCTAGTATTATTTATTCTTTTAGTAATTGTAATCGGTTGTCGTTGGGCTGTTTAATTAAAGGCGTATTAATATACGCTTTTAATTTGGAATTTAATAATTTATTTTCTAATTAGACTTTTAAATTTAGCTTTTTTCTGGTAAAATATATTTGCAATTGAGGTGGTATAAGTGTTAAAAACAAAAGATATATTAGATGAAAAAGATAAAAGATTGAGACAAGTAAGTAAAGAAGTAGAATTTCCCTTATCAAAAGAAGATAAAAATCTAATTAATACAATGTTAGAATATTTAAAAAACTCACAAATTGAAGAAATAGCTGAAAAATATGATCTTAGACCAGGTATGGGTCTTTCTGCTATTCAACTTGGTGTTAATAAAAGATATTTTGTTGTAGTTAATGAACTTGATGAAGGTGAATTTGAAACTTACGTTTTAATTAATCCTAAAATGATTAGTAATTCTATAGAAAAGATATATGTTGAAATGGGTGAAGGATGTCTAAGTGTTAATCGTGAAGTTGAAGGCATAGTTCCAAGATATGCCAGATGTACAATGGAAGCATATGATATGGAAGGAAGAAAAATCCATGTTAGAGCTAGAGAAGAACTTGCAATTTGCTTTCAACATGAACTTGATCATTTAAATGGAATTTTATTTATTGATCATATTGATAAAAATAATCCTTATAAAAACAAAGACCAGATGCGTGCCATCTAGTCTTTTTTAATTATTAACTTTTTCTATTTCATTTAATTTAACACTTACAAGTTTAGATACACCTGACTCTTGCATAGTAATTCCATATAATGTATTAGCATATTCCATTGTTTTCTTCTTGTGTGTAATTATTAAAAATTGTGTTTTATTTTTATAATGATTAAGATATTTACCAAATTGATCAACATTAGCTTCATCTAACGCAGCCTCAACCTCATCAAATAAACAAAATGGTACTGTTCTAACATTTAATATTGCAAATAATAAACTTATTGCTGTTAGAGTCTTTTCTCCTCCTGACAATAAAGAAATTGTTGTTAACTTCTTACCTGGAGGTGATGCTACTATTTCTATTCCAGTTGTTAATAAATCATCTGGATTAGTCAATTTCAAATCAGAATTTCCTCCACCAAATAACTCTTTAAATACTTTTTTAAACTCTTCTTGTATCTTTTCAAAAGTATCCCTAAACTCTTCCTTCATAACACTATCCATCTCATTCATAATATCAAGTAAAGTATCTTCTGCATTTAATAAATCTTCTCTTTGATTAGTCAAGAAAATATATCTAGTATTTACCTTTTCATATTCTTCTATTGATGCAATATTTACCATACCTATTCTTTTGATATTAGCTCTATAAGTACTAACCTTTTCTCTAGCCTCTTCTGGCTCTATATCTAATTTATACTCTTTTTTAGCTTTTTCAAAAGTAAGTTCATAGTCACTATTTAATATATTTAACATATTATCAATTTTTACATCTAATCTATTAATTATAATTTCTTTTTCCCTTGATGATTTTTCTAAATCCCTTAAAGTTTTATTATTTAATTTCTCCAAAGCACTCTTTTCATCTATTGCCTCTTTTAATGAAACTATCTCTTCACTAAGTGATACTATTTTCTTAGAAATTAATTCTTTTTCCGTATTTTTCTTATGATACATTTCAATTAATTCTTGTTCTTTTTGATCTAAAGTATTATTTTTTATAGCATTCAAACTATTCCAATTAGCATTAATCTCCTCAAGACTATCTTCTAATTTCTTTATTTCATTAGATTTATTATCATATAATTCCTTAAGATTTACTTTGTTTTTAGAAATTGTAAAATCATTATCTTGTAACTTCATTATATTAGAATTTACATCTTTTAATTCTATATCAATTTCTTCTTTTTCCTTATTAAGTAAAGATAAAGTATCCTCTTTATATTTTAAATTTTGTTTTAACGTTATAATACTTCCTGTTTTATAAATAGATCCTCCAGACATAGATCCACCTATATTTACTACATCTCCATCTAATGTTACTATCTTATATCTTGATCTAATTAAATGAGAAATTCTAGTGGCATTATCTATATCATCCACAACTAATATAGTACCAAATTGATTTTTAATTATATTTTCATATCTTTTATCATACTCGATTATATCACTTAAAACACCAATAAATGATGTATCTGTCTCTAATAATTTTAACGTGTCTTTATCTACATATCTTTCTTTTATAACAGTTAATGGAAAGAATGTAGCACGTCCCTTATGATTATCTTTTAAGTAATTAATAGCTTGTTTTGCTGATAATTCATCTTTTGTTATTATAAAATTTTTATTAGCTGATATTGCTATATTAAGAGCATTTATATACTCATCTCTTGCTGATAAAACATTACCTATAGTATTATATATTCCAGAAAGAGAAGATGACTTTAAAACACTTCTTACACTATTTGGTAAATCTCCACCCTCTTCAATTTGTCTTTTTAAAACATCTATTTCATTCTTTATAGAAATAATTTTTCTATCATGTGAAGAATAATCAACCATTAGCATATTTTGTTTTGATTTTAATTTTTTTATTTTCTCTTTTAATGTATTAGAATTTTCTTCTTCTACTTTAGCCTTTTTTATAATTTCTTCTAACTCTTCTTTTTTTAACTCTAATCTACTAACTAAATCTTCTTTTTCTTCTAATATTTTTCTAATATTTTCTTTTAATAAATCATCTTCCTTATTATTTTTACTTCTTTCTTTTAAAAGCTTTCTTTCACCATTTAATTTTTCTACTTCTTTTGTTATCTCTAATAATTCTTGATTTAATTTCTTACTTTCTAATTCTTTTTTTTCTAAAGTATTAGAATCACTAATATATTGAGCATCATTTTTTGATGTCTTAGCATTTATATTTACAATTTCTTTATCTAATTTTTCTTTTTCAGATTTAAGAATTTCTAATTCATTACTACTATTTTCTATATCATAAGCAAGAAGAGCAACTTCATAATTATCTAAACCTTTTTTATTATCTAAATACTCCTTAGCCTTTTCACTTTGTATTCTTAAAGGTTCTACTTGTAACTCAAGTTCAGCAATAATATCATTTACTCTATCTAAATTATTATGAGTTCTATCTAATTTTCTCAAAGCTTCTTCTTTTCTTTTTTTATACTTTAAAATACCTGCAGCTTCTTCAAAAATAACTCTTCTATCAACTGCTGAATTACTAAGAATTTTTTCAACTTCACCTTGAGATATTATATTAAAAGATTCCTTACCCATTCCTGAATCTATTAATAAATTAGTTAAATCCTTTAATCTACATCTTTCACCGTTTAAAAAATATTCATTTTCCCCACTTCTATATACACGTCTTTTTATAGAAATTTCTGTATATGGAACATTTAAAAAATGATCTTCATTATCAAATATTAACTCTACTGACGCTACATTAAGAGCATTTCTACTTTTACTTCCTGAAAATATTACATCACTCATAGAGCCTTCTCCACGAAGAGACTTTACTGATTGTTCTCCTAACACCCATCTAACAGCATCTACAACATTACTTTTTCCAGAACCATTAGGCCCTACTATACAAGTAATTTTATCATCAAGTTTTATATCTAGTTTATCTGCAAAAGATTTAAATCCTGTTGTTATTATTTGTTTTAAGTACATATTTTACTCACCATGTTAATTATACTATAAAAAAGTTGTTCGAACAACTTTTTTGTTAATTTATCTTAATAATAGAGCCATTTAATAGTCATATATATCAATAAAATATCACTTTTCATTATTTTCACTAAGTAATAAATCTAATTTTTCTATATTATATCCTTTAGATTTTATATAATCAATTACTACTTTTAACTCTATTTCTGTAGAACTATTTACAGGTAACGAAATAATTGATGCATTACTTAATTTATTTTTTATTTCCTTATATGGAAAATTTCCTGTTTTAAGAGTTGGAATAATTGTATGTAATTTTAATTTTTGACATAAATCAATTACTTCCTTATTATCATAATCAGCATAACAATATTTAGCCGGAGTTCCAATTACATTATTTAAATAATTTATTGCTGATTTAAAATAAATTTCATTATATGAAGAATCATAATTAAGTATTTCAAATTCTATATTTTTTCTATTCATTACCCTATCTAAATTATTTTCAAGCCATAATCCATCAATAAACATAGTAGCATCTATATTTTCCTTTTCTAATATATTTAATATTTGATCAACATTAGAATTTTTTTCTACTTTAAATACCAAAGCAACACTTCTTTTTTCCGTATTACCACTAATTACATATTTATCATATGTATCATTTATAGATACCTTTGGTTTTGTTTCTTTAAAAACCGTAAGGCTCTCATTATATGTACCATATTTTTTCATCTTTTTATAACTTTTATTATAATCAATATCAACACCATTTAATCCAGGTATTACTGTATTTCCCTTAACCTTAGCACTCACCGATTTAGTTCTATATTTTTTATTAGTTGCCTTAATTTCTCTCATAATTGGATCAGTTTGTCTTATTATATCTATGGATTTATCTGTATAATAAAAACTAAATAACATTAAAACAATTACACCTAATATTTGATATACTTTATTTTTCATATGTTCACCTACAAAAATATATGATTACTTATCTATTTTTTGAACTATTTTATTATATTTATTTATGATACAATCTATATATAAGGTGTTGATTATTATGTATTTAAAAGTTAAAAATAAAAAAATTAAAATTATAAAATTAGACTCTTTTTGGAAAAGATTTAAAGGACTAAAATTTGTATTAGAACCAATTGATTATGGTGTTATGTTTCCTAAAAAGAAAACCATTACTACTGACTTTTTATGTCAAAGAGTTGATATTATACTTACAGATAAAAATAATAAAATCTTATATATGTATAATGATTTTCCTAGTGAAAAAAGAATTTGGCCAAAAAGAAAAGTATACAATATATATTTTCTACCTATTGGTACAGTAAAAAATTTCAAAGTAAATGAAGTTTTACCAATAAAAAATAAGGTATAAATTATTTCATTATACCTTTTTTATTTTTCTTCTAAAATATATCTATATAAATCATTATTATCCCGTATAGTAAAAATACTTTTTTTAGAATTAATCTCATAATGAACTATCGGAGAATCGATTCCTTCTTTTACATCTAACAGTTCAGAAAATTCTGTAACATCTATAATATTATAATCTTTTTCAGAATACAAATTTGTAGATTCAACAATTACTCTATCATACTCTCTTATAATTTTCTTTAGTTTTCTTTCATAAGAAGATGTTTTACTTCTTTGAAATTTTATTTCTCTGTATAGCATTATCAGTAAGCACACTATTAATATAAATATAATGGTGCCTACAAATAATAACAAATAATTAGTAATTTTTACACCAGTTTTTTCCTTTATAACCCTATTACTATTACTTTCTTTATCATAAGTATTAATATCTATTGTTTTAGTAGCCAAAGGTATTGATATCATGAGCATACCATTTTCTACTTTATTATCTAAAAATTTGTAATATCGATAATTAGTATCAGTATATAAATAAACCTTCAAATAACTATTAGATGCAAGTTGATATTCTTTTTTAAAAGATTCTGCTATTTTATTATATTTATTATAATCAATATCAATGCTCTGCATCAAATTAACAACCTTACTATTTTTATAGTTTACAGTTTTATTTTTAATAAGTTTTTCTCTATTTTTATAAATTGTTTTCTGAGGATTATCAATGTCACGAACTACCACCTCAGAATCAATATAATAGTTATTAATGCAATCTACAGCCTTATTAAATGCCAGACTATAATTATAATTAATTTCTATTTTATCTATCAAATCTGCTATATATTTATTATTTTTTGTTAAATATTTTTCTTGATAATAATTATTTTCTTTTAAAAACACCTTGTAATCAATATTACCACTTTCATTATAATTTAACATTTCATAAGAATTTAATTCAATACTATTTTTTAGTAAAAATATAAATAATACAAACAACAATAATATACTAATTGTATATACAATAATTTTCCTATAGTTATTTTTTTTATTAATAATATTCTCTTCAGGTATTTCAAGAGTTTCAATATTATCATCCATAAAATCACTTCCCACTTATAGCTTCTTTTATCCATAATGTTGGATAACCTATCAGTGGAATAGATAATACAACTTTTCCACTAATGTCTTTTCTTTTTACAACATATGTATCTTTTATTCTATTGTTATCACCCTTTGTATAATAATATTTATTTTTATTTACCTCTACTAATCTATGTACAACTATCTTATTAATATCATTTTTAAATACTAATATATCCCCTATTTCAGGATCTTTCTTATTATCAATTTTCTCTACAATAACAATATTACCTCTTGATATACTTGGTTGCATAGAATTTGACATTATAACCAACCCATAATAATTAAATTTTCCACTATTTAAGCAAATAATACAAATTAATAATAACAATATTAATGTAGATAAAACATTTTTTTCTCTATTATTTTCTACAAAATTATTCTTATGTTTAGTTGTAGAAAAATATGTAAAAGAAAGGATTATAAAACTAAAAACTATATCTATCATTGTATTTAAGTACATACCTAAATTTGGATAGAATGGTAGCAAATAGATAGGAATCTGTCTAAATAATTGATATACCACTGTAGCCTTATACCCTACTTTATATACAATATATGATAAAGACAAATTTCTAAAAATACTAGGTATTATAGTTGCTATTATAAATAGTATAATATTTGGCAAATCAGAAAAGTTATATTGATTTAGTGACACCAAAATATCTAAAATAACAAAAATCAATATTGTCAAAAACATAATAAACTTATTTTTATTACCTTTTGTTACTATTTCATATCTCACTAACTCTTCTAATATTATTAACATAGATATAGGAATAACATTCTTTAAAACAGTACCAATCGACGTAAAAAAAATATTTTTTATATAACCAATCCTAAGTCCAAAAACATATATAACTAAATAATAACTTATCATTAAAATTATAATATTAATAATTATATCTTTTCGATATCTATGATTATTTTTTTCATACCCAAATAGGAATAATAAGACTAAAAACAAAATAGATAATGATAACAAAATAGCATTAATATTAATTTCACGATCAAATAACATAATACTTATAAATAAAATTAATGATAATAATTGTAATATAACTATCTTTATATAACTTTTTTTCACTTTTTCTCCTATTTATAAACAAACGAACATGTTATATGCTCGTTCATTTTTTATTCTGCTGCTGTATAGATTACAGAAGTATTTAAATTACTAATATATGTTTTTGAATATGGATTAACACTATTAAGTTTAATAATTAATTTCATATAATCTGTACTTCCAGCATCAAGAGTATCACCAACTTTTACTACTTTTGATGAATTTACTGTAAATACTGGATCTTCTGACTCTCCAGAAGTAGAGCCAACATCACCACTAAAATAATCTGCATGTTCTAAACTCATCGTAAATCCATTACATACCGCTGTATTACCTTCCTCATTATTACCTCCAGAACATACTGGATCTGATGTTATTATTTCTCCAACTTTAGCATTAATTGATCCCTTATTTTTAACCTTAAAGAAATATGCTACTGCACCACCATTAGCATCAAACTCTACATTCAAATCTTTTATTGCTGTTGTTGTTAGTGTAGGTTTAGATATAATTGTTGCTCCATGATAGACTAAATTATTTGTATTATCAGTTATGAATTCAACATTCCATTGTGGATTTACAGATGCAGTTGTTGAAATATCTAATTGAGATAAACTAGTTGATGCAAAACCAATTGCAACTCCTATTACTGCAACTATTAATGCAACAATAATTCCCAACTTTACTTTTCTTTGTTTTTCCATAAATATTATTCACTCCTTCTCTAGTATTTACACTTAAATCATACCCCCCCCCCGGGTCAAGTTGTCAATAATAAGTTTACAAATAATGACAAATTTTGAAAAAAAAGTGTTGTAAATTGTAAAATTATATTTTTATATCATTTTTATTAATATAAAAAATTTACCTTTAAATAAAAAAAAAAGGATATCATTTTATCATGAATCCTATCTAATCTTTATTTATCTCTTAATATTGCATTATGCCTTTTTTCTACTTTTTCTATTATGTTATTAAATACTTGCATTACTTCTTCATCTGTTAATGTTCTTGCTAAATCCATAAATGTAAGTTTAAAAGCAAGAGATTTTTTATCACTATCAATGTTTTCTCCAGTATAAACATCAAATACACTAATATCAGTAAGAAGTCTACCCCCAGCTTTTTTTATAGTATCCATTACTTCTCCTGCTGCTATATTTTTATCTAGTATAAATGCCATATCTTTTTCTATACCTGGATATTTAGGAGCTTCCTTATATTTTAATGGTTTTATTTTAGTCATTAAAGCTTGTAGGGATATTTCAAAAACATATACTTCATCTTTTAATATTTTAGGATGAACTCTTCCAATAATACCAATTTCTTTTCTATCTAATAATATTTTAGCACTAATTCCTGGATGCAAGTCATCTATAGTAGAAGTTATAAAACTATATCTATTTTTTAATCCCATATAATCAAGTAAATCTTCAACTATTCCCTTTACAATATAAAAGTCAATTTTCTTAGTAAAATTCCAACCATTAGACATATAATTTCCTGCTAAAAGTCCAGCTATTTTACTTTCCTCATTATATTGCTTATCATATGTTTTTGCTATTTCATAAATTAAAATATCTTTAACCTTACGTTTTTTATTATAATTATAAACATTTAAAAGTGAAGGAATAATTGATGTTCTTACAATACTTTTATCAATACTCATAGGATTTGGTAAAACAACTTTTTCCTTATTCTCATAATTAAATAGTTTTGCCATATCAGGAGAAACTAATGTATATGTCTTAGCTTCATTTAACCCTAAACTTCTAAGTCTTTTAGATACTTGTTTACGATATTTAACATCACCTATATATTCTCCTTTTCTAATAGGAACAACTGGTAATGTTGATACTAAATTTTGATATCCATAAAGTCTTCCAATCTCTTCTGCAATATCATTAATATATGGATCAATATCTAATCTTCTTCTTGGTATTGTAACCTTAAATTTACCATCTTGATATTCATAAGCAAAGTCAAGTCTTCCAAGTTCAAATTTCATATCATCTTCACTTATTTTAATTCCAAGTAATTTATTAATATCTTCTGCGCTAAACTCTACAGTTTTAATAGTTTTATCTGTCTTATCATATTTAACAACATCAGTAAGTACTTGAGCATTTGCGTATTTTTCAAGTAAATAGCAAGCTCTTCTTAAAGCTTTATCAGTATATTCAAAATTAAGACCCTTACCATATCTAATTGATGCCTCACTTCTAAGATCAAGTTTTGCAGCAGTATATCTAATACTAACCGGATCAAATATTGCAGCCTCTATTAAAATATCAGTTGTATTGTCATCTACTTCAGTGTTTTCACCACCCATTACTCCAGCTATACAAACAGGCTTCACACCATCAGTTATTACGATATCATCTTTTCCTAATTTTCTTAATTTACCATCTATTGTAATAAGTTCTTCACAATCATTAGCATCTCTTACTAAAATATTATCACCTAATTTATTTTTATCAAAGAAATGAAGTGGCTGACCATACTCTAACATTACATAATTAGAAATATCTACAACATTATTAATTGGTCTCATACCTGCAGCTATTAATCTTTTTTTAATAAAATCCGGACTCTCTCCTATTTTTACATTACGAACCATTTTTGCTGTATAATAAGGACATTTTTTACTCTCAACACTTAATTTAAAATGATTATTAATAGAATCATCTATTTCACTAAAATCATCATTTGGTAATACTACACGTCTATTCAAAATAGCACCTATTTCATAAGCAAAACCAATATGGTAGTAACAGTCATTATTTCTATGTTTATGAATATCTAACTCATATAGTGTATCATCAAGTCCTAAATATTTTATAGGATCTTCTCCAACTGGAGCATCACTATTTAACTCTTCAATTCCCTTAGCATATGTCTCTTCTGTTTTTTCCTCAAGTCCTAACTCATATAAAGCACATATCATTCCATTTGATTCTACTCCACGAATTTTTCCCTTTTTTATTTCAAAGTCTCCTGGTAAAACTGCTCCTGGAAGAGAAACTATTACCTTTAATCCTTCACGTACATTAGGTGCCCCACAAACTATTTGAATATCTTCATCTTGACCAACATTAACCATACATACATGTAAATGATCACTATCTGGATGTTCTATACAAGAAATTACCTCTCCTATAACTAAATGATCAATATGATTAGTAATTACTTTTTCAACATTAATTCCAGATTGTGTAATTTTTACAGCCAATTCTTTTAAATCTTGATCTGATATATCAATATAATCCTTTACCCATTCTAAACTAATCATTTAAATCTTTCTCCTTTCTATCAAATACTTTTTCTTCTCTTAAATCTGTATTATAGAAAACTCTACAATCATTAATACCATATTTAAGCATAGCAAGACGCTCAGAGCCAAATCCAAAGGCAAATCCACTCCATTTATTTGGATCATATCCACTAGATTTTAAGACATTTGGATGAACTACTCCTGCTCCTACTACTGTAATCCAACCTGTATTTTTACAAATATTACAGCCTGCTCCATGACAATTAAAACAACTTATATCACCCTCTACTGATGGTTCTGTAAATTGATAATAGCTTGGATGAAAACGTGTCTCAGTATCAGGTCCAAATAGTTTTTTTACTAATACATCAATAGTTCCCTTTAAATCCGATAAAGAAATATTTTTATCAACTAATAAACCTTCTATTTGCATAAATTGATGAGAATGAGTTGCATCATCATCATCTCTTCTATAAGTTTTACCAGGACAAATAACACGAATTGGTACCTCACCTTTACCTTTTAACATAGTACGAACTTGTACTGGAGATGTTTGACTCCTAAGTAGAATTTCTTCTCCTTCTATATAGAAAGTATCTTGGGCATCTCTTGCTGGATGTCCTTTTGGAATATTTAACATTTCAAAATTATATTTATCTTCCTCTATTTCAGGGCCATCTACAACATCATATCCCATGGACATAAATACCTCTTCTACCTCTTCAATTAACTTTTCCAATATATTAGGTGCTCCTGATTGAATTTTAGTTGCAGGCAATGTAATATCAATAGCCTCACTTTGTAACTTTTTATTTAAAATTTCATCTTCAAATTTTTTTCTAGAATCATCATAGAAACTATTAAATTTTTCTCTTAAAGAATTAACCATTATACCAAATTGTTTTTTTTCTTCATTTGGAATATTTCTTATTTCTTGATTAAGTAAAGTAATTAATCCCTTTTTACCAAGATACTTTACTTTTAATTCATTTAATTCTTCTAGTGTTTTAACATTTTCCTGATCTTTTTTTAACTCTTCTAATATTTTTTCTTCCATCTTAATACATCTCCTTTATTTTAATTAATTTTTTTATACCTTCTTTAAAGTCATTTTTCCTATTATAATAAACTGCATCCATTCCAATTCTTTTAGCACCATAAAAGTCTTTTTCAAAGTTATCTCCAATCATAACACAGTCTTCTATTTTATAATCTCCTTTTGCCAATAAATAACTATCTTTACTAGGTTTTAAATAAGTATCACCTGCATACACTTGATCAAAATATGGTAAAAGTAATTGTCTTTTTAATCTTGCCTCTTGAGATGATTTAAACCAATTTGTTAAAACAACAATACTTTTATCTTTTTCTTTTAAGTACTCAAGAACCTCAATAATTCCATCCTCTATATAGTCATCGCATTCCTCTAATAAACCATTCCAAGTATGGATCATTTTATCTGTAATTAGGCAACCAATTTTATCACTTAAAAACTTACTTAAATAATATTCGTCATACTTTGGAAACTTATTTTCATATAAATCTAATAACATATCACAGTTATCTCTAAAATAATTAGCCTTCTCTTCTGGTAAAATATTTGAAAAATAATCATACACCAAAGAAAAATCACCATTTAAAATTGTTCCATCTAAATCAAATATAAATCTTTTTTTCATTAATCCACCCCAAAAAAAAGTAACTATCATAAGGACGAAACTTCTCCGTGGTACCACCTTATTTTATAGTTACTTACTATACACTCTAATCTTTTAACGCAAGAATTACGCTTACTATTAATAAGAACTCTAAAGACGAATTCATAAACTAACCTTACTTATTTCCACCAAACATAAGCTCTCTTGAAAAAGTATCATTTATTACTACTTCTTTGTCATAGTCGATACGAATATTATTATATCATATTTTAAGAAAAAGAAAAGTTTTTGAAAAAAATTATTCTAAATTGTCATTAATTCTTGTTCTTTTGTCTTTAACATTTCTTCTATTTTTTTATTATATGTATTTACTAAATCTTGAATATCCTTTTCTAATTGCTTTTTTACATCTTCTGGGAATTCTTCTTTATCAACCATATTTAATGCTTCATGTCTATTATTTCTAACAGATACTTTAGCATCCTCTGCAATTGCTTTAACCTGTTTTGTAAGTTCCTTTCTTCTTTCTTCTGTTAGTGCAGGAATTACAATTCTTATTGTCTCACCATCATTTGATGGATTATAACCTAAGTTTGCTGCTATTATACCTTTTTCAATAGCTGCTAAGCATCCTCTATCAAATGGTTTTATTAATAATTGGTTGGCCTCAGGTACTGATATAGTAGCAAGTTGTTTTAAAGGAGTTGCAACACCATAATAGTCAGCAACTACACCATCCAAACTTGATGGATTAGCACGTCCGGCTCTTACACTTGTAAAACGTTTTTCTAAACTCATAAGAGTATTTTCCATATCTTGTTTTGTTAATTCAATAATTTCTGTTTCCATTAAAATTCATCTCTCCTTGTTAATATTATATTATATTTTTTTATTTTTTCAAAGTCAATTTTAAACAATACATATTAAAATAAATATAATTACCATAATAGATACTAATACTACAAATAATTTAGTTAAAAATTTAATTAATTTATCAACTTCCGTCTCATTATCTAAAATTTCATTTACCTTTTCTTTTTTATCTAAATATTCTTTTTTTAACTTCTCACGTTTTTCCATTGGTTTAATTTTTTTATTTGTTTGTATTTGCTCAATATTAATTACTTTTGTTTTTTCATCCATATTAACAGTTTTCTTAGGACTCTTTTTAGTAGTTTTTGTAAGTCTTACTGTCTCTTGCTTTTTAATAGGTTTTACACCCTTATTAGTAGTATCTATTTCATTATTAAGTAACTTTTTAATCTGCATATCTAACTTTTCTTCTTGCCTTGTTTGTCTAGACATAATAATCTCCCCTTTAATACCTGTATTATACCAGTTTTTTATTTATTTGTTAATAAGAAAAAAAATTAGAAATTTCTAATTCTTTATAATTTTATTTTTATTTATACATATT
>CAJMSU010000024.1 GCA_905216155.1 uncultured bacterium | reverse complement strand
AATTAGATTGACACGCACCAGCTATTATAATTAGTTTGTCCTGACTCTTTTCATACTTGCGAGCCTGCTTTACAGAATCTATAAAATTATTAGAATTTTGATATTTACCACTCTTCTTATCTCTATAATAGGCATCATGTCCAGTAATTATCAAAATATCTGGTTTATATTCCCTTAACAATCCATCTATTTTATATGGCATGTCTATTTCATTTAATGTAATACCATTAGCTTTAACATTCATCTGCTTATAAAAATCCATACATCTTTTTAAATAATCAGAATCCCCATCAATATGCAAAATTTTACCAGGCAAATAAAAATATTGACTCCTATCCATCTTTATATCTCGTAAATTTTCCTCTACAATTTTCTGATCTTCATTATTATTATCAGTTCTTGCCTTTTCCAAGTCATTTACAAAACTATCTGCATAAAGTCTCAAATCCACCCCTTTTAAAATAGCAACATCACTATCTATAGAAACTATTTTAAATAAAATATCATGATTATGAGAAATCCTTGTAACTAAATCTCCTACTTTAAAGTTCATTAGTATCATCTCCCATAAAATTTATGAGAAAAAAAAAGAAAATATTCAAGAAACTAACGCATTTGCCATTTCTACAAATATTTCCACACTTAATTGTTCTGCTCTTACACTAAGATCAAAACCATACTTTGTAAGTACAGATAAAATTTTATTTAAATCATATCCCTTTAAATTATTTCTAATATTTTTTCTTTTAAACTGAAAACTATCCCTAACCAACCTCTGAAATAAATCCTCATTATACAATTTTTCTCTATTCTTTCGTTCTGTAAAAGAAATAATAACACTATCCACATTAGGAACAGGAACAAACTCATATCTAGAAACATTAAATTCCAAACGAACATCATAATAATAACCCAAAAAAACAGAAATTGAAGAATAACTCTTACTGCCAGGTTTACTACTAAATCTTTGACCAACTTCTTTTTGAACCATCATCATAATTTTTTTAAACTTTATATTACTATCAATCAGCTTCATAACTATTGGTGTTGTTATATAATATGGAACATTACTTATAAAATAAATATTATCATAATTATAATCAGTTATGTCACTATTAATATCAGACTCCAAGAAATCCTTAAACAAAATTTTAACATTATCATATCCTACTAATTTTTTTTCAAGTTCACATCTTAAATCAGTATCTATTTCATAAGCCAAAACGCTCTTTGCCCTTTTTGCCAACTCTTTTGTAAGTATCGCACCACCTGGTCCAACTTCTATAACTAAATCATTTAAACCTATAGAAGAATTATCCGCAATTCTCTTAACAACTCTATCATCTTTTAAAAAATTTTGACCATATTTTTTCTTAAATTTAACATCATATTTTTCCATATAACCACCCAATAAAAATATATCATAAATATAAAAATTATATTATATCATCATCAACTTCTACATACCTTATACGATTTTTATTTTTACTATTTTTAATCATTTTAATAGAATCATATAAAACTACTAAAATAGATAAAATAATTAATAAGAAAATTAAGTTACTACCATTAAGTAAATAATTTTTAATATATCCTGCCTTTGGAAATTTAAATAAAACTTTTCCTATAACATCATCTCTATGAACCAAAGACCTATCTGAAACATTATTATTATCACCCTTAGTTCTATATAAAACTTCACCCTTTTCTGTTTTCTCTATTCCAACAATTCTATGTGTAATAGTAAGACCTGTGTATCTGGGATCTCTAGATGAAAAAGTTATTATATCACCAATTTCTAAATTATTATCTCTTTTAATTATAACACCATCTTGTACCTTAATAGTTGGAACCATACTAGGAGATACTATTACATAAGCACTAAATAAAGGTGTTTTCGTACTACTTGTTCTTATATTATGAACAGTATCTAAAAAATAAATACCAAAAATAAAAAATACTAATAAAAGCAATACAAAAATTACATATAAAAATATTTTACTGATAAAATGGCTCATAAATTTAAGTTTTTCAAGAAAAGTCATTTCAAATTTTAAAACTTCTTCCATTCTATCATCTCCTTTTATACCTAATAACATAATATCACTTATAAAATTAAAAACATAGTTTTACAAGAAAAAAAAGGCATACTTTACACCTCTTTTAACATTATAAAGATTTATTATTAACATTTAATGAAATTTTATAAAACTTGTTAGTAACATCTCCAGTATATGAACTATCTAACCACATCCTAAGTCTATAAGAATTTGTTTCATCATTTTCACACTTAAAAGTACCTAAAGACATAGAACTGTTTTTCATAGATTTATATTTTTTTGATTCAAATACCTTAGAAAAGCCACCATTACTTTCCTTCTCCAAATAGAAATGAATATATTCATCAGGAATAGTTGAACTTTTATCCTTTAAAACAGAAATATCATAACTAGCCTCGCTATCAACCTGACATGTTACAGAGAAAATAAAATAACTATCATTACTATCTTGTTTTTTTGCATCATCATCACTAATAGGTACCGGATTATTTAAAGTATAGGTATTATTATCATTAACATATTGTAAATATATAGTACCAGTATCAATATCCTTTTTAGTAGTTTTATTTATTTTATTAAAAATATTAAAGGAAAAACCAATAACTAATAAAATTAAAAACGTACAAATAACTAAATATATTATTATTTTTTTCGTTGAATATTTTGTATCTTCCATAATTTCCTCCTAATTTAATACATTAACCACCATATCAGCAGCAAAATAGCTACTCTTATCAGTTATAGTATAAGAATCATCTAACCATATTCTAAGTCTAAACCTTTTTGTTTCATTACCACTCAACTTACCAATATATAAACTTTTTCCATTAATTAAAATTTTAGATTTTTTTAATTGTAAAAATGTTGGAATATTTTTATCAAAGCCTAAAACTGGTTTATCAGTATCATAATCAGTTAAATAAAATTTTACATATTTTGAAAGTTCACTTTCAGAATTATTGACAATACATATTTCATAATTAATAACTTCTTTATCACCACTATTACTAGATAAACTAAATTCCATATAACCTGTTTTATAATCACCCTTATTAAAAGTTATATTCTTTCCAATCTTCTCAGTAATAGGTGAACTATTATCTATTTTCAATTCTTTATTATTCATATAAGTTAGGATAATACTTTTATGACTATCTTTTCCATACAAAGAAAAGCAAAACATTAAACCACTAACTATAATAATTACTAAAGAACATATAAATAATATCATATTAATTCTATTTTTCATTTAATAACCCCATCTCATTATATCAAATTGAATATTAGATTGAGTTGCAAAACCACTCATATTCTTTTCTGTTTCAAATAACAAATCCAAATGATTTCCCTTAATTTTTTTACCCCTATCTAAAACTATTGCAACAACAGGCTCTGAATAAATATTAATATTATTAAGTTTTATAATAGAACCACAAGGAATAGATTTATCTGCTGCCACTATCCTAATTTTACCGTAAGTACCATCATTATAATAAATATTACCACCACGAGCATTTTGACCCTTGCAAGCAAGCCTACCACTACATCCCTTACAATCAGGTCCATAACCAGTAAGTTTTCCAATAAAAGAAGAATTACCATTACTTGCATTTGCTATAGCTTCATTAAAAGTAGGATAAACAACAAACTGCTTTTTTAAAGGTGATGATGCATATATATTATAGATACTAGTAGCAGGAACGCTTTTAGTACTATTAATATTAGAAACAGTAGCAGTCATTTTCTTATTACCAAATGCTATAACAAATAAAAATAGAAATACTACCATTAAATAACAAAAATATGTAACATATTTGCTAAAATACTTCATTACACACACCTCTATTTTTATTAATTAAAGATTAGCATACTAATTATTTTAAGTCAAATATTTTCAAAGCATTAGAAAAAGTAACACTGCTAACATCATTAACATCAATATTTTTTATTAAAGCTATTTTTTGTGCAATTATAGGAATATATTTAGAACTATTCTTACTACCTCTAAAAGGTTCCGGTGTTAAATAAGGACTATCAGTTTCTAAAACTATGTTATCTAAAGGTACCTTTTCAATTACTTTATACAAATTACTATTTTTGAATGTCAAAACACCACCAATTCCAAGAAAAAATCCCATTTTTATATATTCTTCAGCAACCTCCAATTTACCACTAAAGCAATGAATAACACCAGACACATTAAATTTTTTTAATATATCAATCGTATCCTTAGTAGCATCCCTTGTATGTATAACAACAGGCAGATTTAATTTTTCTGCTAATGCTAATTGTGCTTTAAATAAAGCTATTTGTTTATCTCTATCATCTTTTGAATAATGATAATCAAGACCAATTTCTCCAATCCCTACTATTTTATTATTAGATTTAATGATTTTTTCAAGTTCATCAATATCACTATCAAAAACATCCAAAACCTCAGATGGATGATATCCTATAGTTAAATATACATCACTATATTGACAAGCATATTTTAATGCTTCTTTTATAGATTTCCTACTATAACCAGAAACAATAATTTTAGAAACACCTGCTTCTCTATTTTCTTTTATAACCAAATCTATATCGTCGTAATCCGACTTTTCCAAATGACAATGAGTATCTATATACATATAATTACCTCCAAAATAAAAATACCATATTAATGATATTTTTTCCACCTACTATACTTAATTCTTATATAACAAGAACTAATTATCAATAAATATATAAAATCTAAAATATTTTTAGTATAATGTACATAAAAAGTAAAAAATATCAAAGAAATTATATAGCCTACATCAACTACTTTCACTTCTTTAAATTCTCTAATCATAATTATCTCCCATAAATAAAAAAATAACCACTCTACAAATATAACACAAAAAAAGAAAAAGAATTAATATTAATTAACTCTCTTTCTTAATTTTTAAATAATTTTACACTATTCTGTAAAGAACTTATCTTTATCTATTCTCATAAAAAGAACACTAGGACTTGTAACTTGATAATTATTATCATCTACATATTTAACTGTTTTATTAAAATTATTTAATTGTTTAAGTATTTCTTTAGAAGTATCAGGCATAAATGGTTCTAAGAAAATAGCACACACTCTAATAGATTCCAATAAGTTATATAAAACAGTTTCAAGTCTTTCTCGTTTAAGATCATCTTTAGCTAAAGCCCAAGGTGTAGTTTCATCTATATATTTATTACTACTTCTAAGAACATTAAACACTTCACCAATTGCATCACTTACTTGATACTTATTCATTTTTTCCTCTATTTTTTCATCAAGTAAATCTACCATATTTATAAAATTAATATCAATTTCTTCACTAGAACCCTTATTTGTAATTTTACCATCAAAATATTTGTTAGCCATTGAAATAGTTCTTTGAACTAAATTTCCTAAAACATTAGCCAAATCACTATTAATTCTTTCTATTAATAACTCATATGTCAAATTACCATCACTGGCAAATGGTATTTCATGAAGAAGATAATATCTAACAGCATCAACACCAAACTTATCTACTAAAGTATCAGCATAAATAACATTTCCCTTAGATTTACTCATTTTGTCATTATTAGTTAAAAGCCAAGGATGACCAAATACTTGTTTTGGTAACTCTAAACCCAAACTCCATAAAAAGCAAGGCCAATAGATTGTATGAAATCTAATAATATCTTTACCTATTAAATGTAAATCAGCAGGCCAATATTTTTTAAACTCTTCACTTTGTTTGTCAACATCATATCCAATATTAGTAATATAATTAGTCAAAGCATCAAGCCATACATAAACAACATGACCAGGATCAAAATCAACAGGAATACCCCATTTTATTGATGTTCTAGATACACATAAATCTTGAAGACCCGGTTTTATAAAATTATTTAACATTTCATTTTTTCTTGCCACTGGTTGTATAAATTCAGGATGTTCTTCAATATATTTTTCAAGTTTTTCTTGATATTTACTAAGTTTAAAGAAATAAGCCTCTTCACTTTGAATAGATACATCTCTACCACAGTCAGGACATTTTCCATCAACTAATTGAGATTCAGTCCAAAAAGACTCACAAGGTATACAGTAAAGTCCAGAATACTCGCCCTTATATATATCACCTTTATCATACATATATTTAAATATATGTTGAACAACTTTTTCATGATTTTCATCAGTAGTTCTAACAAATTTATCATAACTAGTATTCATTAAATCCCATATTTCTTTTATTTCACCAGCAACTTCATCAACAAATTCTTTTGGTGTAACACCTTTTTCCTTAGCCTTTTGTTCAATTTTTATTCCATGTTCATCAGTACCAGTTTGAAAATATACATCATATCCCTTAAGTCTTTTATATCTAGCAATAGCATCAGCTAAAACAACTTCATAAGTATTACCAATATGAGGTTTACCTGAAGTATAAGCAATAGCTGTTGAAATATAAAATTTATCTTTCATATAATCATCTCCTATTATAATATATTCTGTGAAACTAAAAACAAAAAGATTATTATAATATAAGGACGAAGTATTTCGCGGTACCACCTTATTTTATAATAATCCATATTATACACTTAAATAGTTAACGCCTATCTACGATCATACCTACCTATCGATATAATAGTTCAAGAGCCATAATTTATAAAATTCTATACTCACTTTCACCTAACAGAGTTCTCTTTTAATAGAAATTACTTATAAACCTCTCCATCAAAACTGTTCACATATGTACAAGATTATAGCATATAAAAAACTATTCTTCAATATGTTTTCCAAGAAATTGTGATACTACAGTCGCAATTTTCTCATCTGATAAACTAATATCATTCTTATCAGATAATACAATAACAAGGCCAATCGCATCACCATTCATAATTATAGGCAAAATTATATAAGATAAATTTTCATTTTCTAAATCAATTAACTCTATACCATGATTATTTTGTTCAATTATAGATTTTCGTTCTCTCATAATATTCTCTAAAAATTTAGAAATATTTTTATTTAAATATTTTTTTCTCATACTACCAGAACCAGCTATAAATTTATCTCTATCTGTTATAAAAACATTTTTATTAATTACACTATTCATAATATCTACTAACTGTTTAGCTACTTCATCTAAATCCGTCATTTTAGAAAATTTTTTTAAAGCAATCATTTCTTTATCGACAAATATTTCTAGACTTTCTCCATCTCTAATTCTAAGAGTACGGCGAATTTCCTTTGGAATAACAATTCTTCCTAAATCATCTACTCTTCTAACAACACCTGTTGACTTCATATAATTATTCCTCACTTTCCCATACTTTTATTTTCTCTTTTTTATAAATATTTATACCTAAATTTTTCCTTATTTATATTATAAACAATATTCCCATAATTTCCCTTGGTAAATATTTCCATATTGTTATTTAGCAATAAAAAAAGAACACATAACGTGTTCCCTAAGAATTCAACTGTTTATCATTAAGTAAATGAGAATTCATCTTGGTAAATAAATATCTCTCACCATGTTCCTTAGCAGCATTACTTAAAATAGTATCCTTAACTAATAGCTTAAAATCAACATTATCAAGTAGCTGTTTTACATATGATTTAGTTAAAAACTTTAATGCCTCATTCTCTACCTTTTTACAAACTGTATCATCTGTATCCTCTGTAAATATTTGCTTTACATTTTTTACAATTTTTTTATCTATAGAAGAAAGAACTTGAGTTTTAATAATCTTTCTTATCTCTTTATTTGGTGCTATAAAATCTTTCTTATTAAATTTTATTACTTCATTTTCTTTAACAGGATCAAAATTCATAATAATTTTCTCTAAAGAACTAATTCTTTTCTTTTTAATTTCATCCCCAACCTTAATAACATCTTTTCTATAATCATCAATTATTTTATTAAGCTTTATATCATCAAGTATTATTTTTTGTTTTTTAGCCAAATCTAAAAATTTTGACTTTATAACATCCATAGAATCAAGTGGAGGTTTTTTTAAAAGTAACATTATATCCTCATCAACTAAAACAGTAGAATTATTCTTCAAAAGTTCATATACTGCCTTCTTATAATTTTCAAGATGTTGTTTTTTTAATTCTTCTACTGTACCATTCATATAATACCTCCTAGTATAGTTAGTGTATCAATCATTATTTTTCAAGTCAAGATTAACTAAAAAATTTAGTATTAATTTTATCAAGTAAATTAACTAAATAATATATTGGATGTTTATCTAATTTTATAATATCCAAAATAATAACTAAATTAGTACCCTTACTAACAAATCTAAACATATTAGTAATCTTAACAGCATCTACAAAGACCTCATCAACTTCCATTTTTTCCAAAGCCTCACTTGGAAAAACAATCTCTATAGAGTTTTTAGTTTGTCTAACTCTTTTTATTTGTAATTTATTAGCTAATTTTTCAAACCATTCTTCATACATATAAATAATCATATCTTCACTTATTTTACCAAATCTATCTTCAATTTCACTTTTAACATCAAGAAGTTTTTCATATGAATCTATTTCATTTATTTTTCTATGAATTTCAATTTTCAACTCATCTTCTTTTACATAACTATCATCTATATGTGTACTAACATTAAGTAATGGTTTAATATCTTCCTCTTCATTTTCTTCTTCTACTAAAACTCCTTTTTTACGAGCAACCTCATCATTCAGAAGTTTCAAATACAAATCAATTCCAACAGAATCAATAAAACCAGCTTGTTCACTACCTAATATATCACCAGCACCACGAATAGATAAATCCCTAGTAGCAATAGAAAAACCACTTCCTAACGCTGTAAATTCTTTAATAACATTTAATCTCTTAACAGCAACTTCTGTAAGTAATTTAGAAGGATTATACATAAGATATGCATAAGCAAACTTATCACTACGACCAACTCTACCTCTGATTTGATACAACTGACTAAGACCAAATCTATCAGCATCCATAATAATAATAGTATTTACATTCGGTATATCAATACCAGTTTCAATTATAGTAGTACAAACCAAAATATCATATTCAAAATTAACAAAATCTATAATTTTATTTTCAAGTTCATTTTTATTCATTTGACCATGAGCACTAACAATTCTAGCATCAGGAACCAAATTTTTAATTTTAGCAACAAAAGAATCAATTGATTGTACTTTATTATAAAGAATAAAAATTTGCCCATTACGTGATAGCTCTTTATATATAGCATCCTTTAATATCTGTTTATTTTCCTCTAAGACATAGGTTTGAATAGGATATCTATTAACAGGAGGAGTTTCAATTAATGAAAGACTTCTAATTCCAACAAGAGACATCTGTAATGTCCTAGGAATTGGAGTAGCAGTTAATGTTAAAACATCAACATTGGTTTTATATGATTTAATTTTTTCTTTATGCATAACACCAAATCTCTGTTCCTCATCTATAATTAATAGACCCAAATTTTTAGGTAATACATCATCACTTAACAATCTATGAGTACCAAATACCAAATCAATTGTTCCATCACTAAGACCATTAATAATTCTTTTTACCTCTTTTTTAGATGTAAAACGATTCAATAAAGCAATTGATACTGGAAAATCTTTAAAACGATCCAAAGCATTTTTATAATGTTGATCAGATAATATTGTTGTAGGACATAAAAACAAAACCTGTTTAGAATCAAGTATAGCCTTAAATGCTGCAACAAACGCAACCTCTGTCTTACCAAAACCAACATCGCCACATAAAAGACGATCCATAGGAGTAGATTTTTCCATATCCTCTTTTATTTGAGAAATAGCTCTTTTTTGATCAATAGTAAGTTCATAAGGAAAACACTTTTGAAAGTCCAGCAACATATCACAATCTGGAGAAAAAGCAAAACCCTTTCTAGATTCTCTTTCAGCATATAAATTAAGTAGTTTATCAGCCATATCAATAACTTTTTGTTTTACTCTTGATTTTGTCTTCTGCCATTCACTGCCACCCAATTTATTAATTTTTGGACTAACACCCTCTTTACCAGAATACTTACTAAGTAAATCAATTTTTTCAACAGGAATATAAAGCTTATCCTTTCCTTGATAAATAACTTCTATATAATCTTTTACTATATCCCCCATATTTAGAGTTTTAATTCCATTATAAATACCAATACCATGAACATTATGTACTACATAATCTCCAATTTCTAATTTATTTATATCCTTAATACTAACAGCATATTTAAATTTAGTATTATATTTTTTCGATTTACTTTTAATAATAAATAATTCCCTACTAGATAAAAATATATAATCATTATAAATAAAGCCCTCATTAATAGGTGTAGAAACAATATTAACTTCATTTTCTACTATATTATTAAAAGTTGTCTCAACAATTTTCATATTTAAAACTTTTAAGATACTTCTAATTTGATATTTAGTTAAGCAAATTATAACAGTTTTATTATTAGAAATAGCATCTCTTATAAAATTATTAATACTATTCTTATCCTCATTAAAATTATTAATAGTTTTAATATTATAATTAAGAAAATTTTTATTAGTAATATTATTAATACTCATATAATTAATTACATTATCAACATTAAGTTTATCAAGTTGAAACATATAATTACCTGAAAAATCAGAGTCTTTAGTATTTCTATACTCTAAAATTTCCTCTTGTATAGATTTATAACTAACAATTAATTGATCATAATCCTTATAAACAACATAACTATTATCTAAATAGGTATAAATATTAGTAACAGTTTCATAATAAGGTAAATATTTTTGCTTCTTAAAATGACTTTCATCCACAGTTTTTGTGGATAAAAACTCTGTACATGGCTTTATTAAAATATTATTAATTGAAGAAAGCGATTTTTGACTATTAACATCAAAATATCTAATAGAATCAATAAAGTCACCAAAAAATTCAATACGAACAGGGTTATCTTCACCTATTGGAAATACATCAATTATAAATCCCCTGACAGCAAATTCTCCTGTTTTATCAACTATACTATCTCTTACATAACCAGAACTAACTAATTTTTCCACTAATTTCTGTGGATTAATTTCTTCATTTAATTTAATATTCACAAAAAACTGTTGATAATTTTTTTTTGTAGGTAAATAACGCAAATAACCCATTAAATTAGTTATAACTATATTACCATTACCAGAAATTATATTATTAATAGTCTCTAATCTATTAAATTCAAGATCTGGACTAATAACTAATGCCTCACTTGTTAAAAAATCATCCATTGGAAATAAATAACAAGAATCAGTATAATTTTGAATAGAACTATATAATTTATTAGCTTCATATAAAGAATTAACTACTACCAATATATTTTGCTTCTTTTGATTTAATAAATTAACCAAGTAAACACAAAAAAACTCATCGGTAATACCAGTAATACCCATGTTATTTTTTGTATCTATTTTCAATAAATTATTAATTACATCCATATATATCACCTATTTTTGCGATTATACTTATTCATAAGTTTTGAAAAATCCAAATAAAAATAATCATCTAATATATTATATACTACTAAAAACACATCATCATATATTTCTAACTCTGATTTAGAAAATTTACCCAAAACATAATCTTTAGTATCTAATTTTTTATCATTAGATATACCAATTTTCAATCGTTTATACTCTTGAGTTGAAAGATTTTTTTCTATATCCTTCAATCCATTATGACCACCACTAGAACCTTTTTCCCTTAATTTAAAATTACCAACTTTTAAATCCAAATCATCAGATATTATTAATATATCATCTATATCAATCTTAAAAAAATCAACATATTTTTTTACAACTCCACCCGATAAATTCATATAAGATTGAGGTTTTAGAAATAATACTTTATCATCACCTATTTTTGTATCCAAATATAAACCATTAAACTTACTTTTCCAATTGGAATCAATAATACCTTTTTTTGATACATACCTATCAAGCATCATAAAACCAATATTATGTCTTGTGTTTTCATATTCCTTACCAGGATTTCCTAAACCAACTATTAACTTCATAAAAACCTCCAAATTATTTCCCGGGAAATATTATTTGTCTATATGATAATCTTTATATACTATAGATTTTGCAATATTTCTCTCTTTAGCTACTAATTTAATAGCTTCCTTAACATTCATACCATCATCAACATATAAATTAACATGTTCAATGATTGACAAATCACTATAATCAACTATATCCAAATTTCCCTCAACTACTAGAACTAATTCCCCCTTCATTGTATCAGAAATATCAATTAAATTACTAATTTTATCCCTATAAATTTCTTCATAAATCTTAGAAATTTCACGACTTATACTTATATTTCTATCTCCCATAACCTCTAACATATTAGAAAGAGTTTTCCTTATTCTATGAGGAGCCTCATAAAAAATCATTGTATACTTTAAACTTTTTAATTCTTCTAACTCCTTTTTCTGTTTTGAATCTTTTGCTGATAAAAAGCCATAAAACAAAAATGGAGAAGGATTTATACCTGATGACGTTAAAGCTGGTACAAAAGCAGTTGCTCCAGGTAAACTAATAACATTATAACCCTTTTTTATTATTTCTCTGGCTACAATAAATCCTGGATCACTAATAATAGGAGTTCCTTGATCTGTTACAAGTCCAATATTCATATTATCATCTAAACACTTGATAACATAATCAACCATATCAGATTCATTATACTCATGACAACTAACAAGTCTTTTCTTAATATTAAATTTTTTCATTAATTTACCTGTTTCTCTGGTATCCTCACATAAAAGTAAATCTACAGTTTCTAATGTTTTTAATGACCTTACTGTTATATCATCTAAATTACCTATAGGTGTAGGAATCAAATACAAACTAGCCTCATCATTATAACTTTTTTGACTCATTATTGTACCTCCTCTAAAATTAATTTATATTTATCATTCATTGTTCCATCATTATTATATAAAATTATTGGATCACTAACAATTAAACCCTCTCTACCATTTTTTATACCCTGTATTAAAAAAAGTTTTGCAGAACTATTTTGATTATTATAAATAAATTGAATTTTTTTTGGTTCTATACCATTCATTTTCAATAAATTAATTACTTCTACTAATCGATCACATCTATGAATTAAATTAATTTTTCCTTTATTCTTCAATAATTTTTTTGAAATAGAAATAATATCACTTAGATTTATACTAACCTCATGACGTGCATTCATTTTCGCAATTGATAAATTTTTTTTAGATAACTCATTACACTTAAAGTACGGTGGATTACATGTAATAACATCAAAACTATTTATATCATAAAAATCAATTAATTTTTTCATATCTATATTCATAATTTTTATTTGATTTTCTAAATGATTATATTTAATAGAATCAATTGCCATGTTAGCAAGTCTTTTTTGTATTTCAACTCCAACAATTAAAGCATTTGTTTTTAAAGATAAAATTAAAGGAATAACACCATTTCCACAACCTAAATCAAGAATTTTTTTATCATTATAATTAATATTAGTAAAATTAGCTAATAAAATACTATCCAAACAAAAAGAAAAAGTCTCTCCATCTTGATATATTTTTCTATTCTTATAACCAACTAAATCATTTAGAACTAACATTTTCTTTATCCCTTGAAAATTCTATTATACCTTTTTCTTTTAAATCTACCTTATATGTTCTTTTAAAAACATCAACATCAACAACTTTTCCCATTCCCATTGATGTATCTGCCATCATCCCAATACGAGGCATATTCCTTTTCAATTCTGTATACGTTTCATTTTCATATCCTAAACAGCATAAAAGTCTACCACACATACCATTAATTTTAGATGGATTTAAAGCCAAAAATTGATTTTTTGCCATATTAATCGAAACACTATTAAAATCAGTTAAAAAAGTATTACAACAAAGAAATAAACCACAAGGACCTATACCACCTATTTTTTTTGCCTTATCTCTTACACCAATTTGTCTTAATTCAATCCTAGTTTTATATTTTTGAGCTAATTTCTTAGCAAGTTCTCTAAAATCAACCCTGTTATCTGACAAAAATGAAAATATAAGTTGATTTTTATCGAAGGTAAAATATGAATCAACAAAATTCATATCAAGCTTTAATTTTTTACTAATTTTTTTAGCATCCATTAAAGCACGAGCTGCAATTTCCTTATTTTCTCTTATTTGACTAAAGTCATCTTCGGTCATTACTTTAATTACCTTATTTAAAGGTAAATTTAAATTATCTTTCTTTTCCTCATATATATTTTTTATAACCCTACCATATTGTAAACCATTGCCATCGTTAAAAATGACATAATCATTTACTTTAAGATCTAAATCATCAGGAGATAAATAATAAATATTTTTAGTTTCTTCTATAATTACTGGTACAACTTTATACATTATTTCACCTCCACCATCTTAGAAAACAAGTTATCCAACCATAATTTTAAATTAACATTAAAATTTAAATTAACAATTTCATTTTCAATAATAGTAACATATTTGACAATTTTATTTATATCTATACTATCTAAAATTGATACAACATCCAAATCACAATCTAATGTAAAATCATCTATTGATTTATAATTTAAATAATTAACCAAACACAATTCTGTTTCCAATAAAATATTTTTAGTAGTATCTTTATCAATAAAAATATTTTCACATATTTTCTTATAATTAATAAATAAAGATTTAGGATCAGTTAAATATTGAACAAATTTAATAACATTATTATTCATAATATGTTTATTTTCTTTATTTTGCAACGATAATAATTGACATCTAGAAACTATAGTATTAATAACTTTATATCTATTTTTAGTTAGTAAAATAGCAATAATATTATCTTCTGGTTCCTCTAAAAATTTTAAAATAGAGTTAGCCGATGAAGAATTTAAGTTTTCTGCATACTTTATAACATATATTTTCTTATTATCAAGTAATGACTTATTCAAAAAATCATTTTTTAAATCAATCAACTGATTTTTCTTAATCCATTGACCATCAGTTTCAATAATTTTTAAATCAGGATATGATTTTTCGTCTACCAAATTACAAATATTGCAATCTGAACAATTAACATTAGATAAACCAATCTTCTTTTTTTTACATAAAATTAATTTAATAAAATAATTAATATATTTAAAATCATCGGCATCATTTACCTCAATCAAATATGAATGAGATAGTTTATCAGATTTCATTATATCATCAACAAAATCTATAAAGTTATTTGAACTTAAATCTATATCATTCATTTTAATCACCTCATAAAATTAATACTTTAAATAATATTAATACTATCAATCCAGGTGCACCCAAAATTGATACAATTATTAAAGTAATATAATTAATTGGAATCATCATATTAAAATTAACAGCAATTAAATTATAACCATATAATACAAACGCACCTAATACAATATTTTTAACAATTCTTTTTATAAAATTTATCATAATCTCTCCTCATAAGAAGATTATGATTTTTTTTATTATTTATTCAATTTCTTTACGATCATTTAAGGCTCTCTCTAAAGTTAAACTATCAACATACTCCATATCAGCACCCATGGGTACACCACTAGCTAATCTAGTTATTTTAACACCCATACCATCTAATACTTTTTTTATATATAAAGCTGTAGTTTCACCTTCTATACTAGGTTTAAATGCAAATATTATTTCCTTAAATTTCTCATTTCTTATTCTATCAATTAATTTATCTAAACCAATGTCTTCAGGATTAATACCATCAATAGGTGAAATCAACCCATCTAAAACATGATACATTCCATTAAACATACCTAACTTTTCAAATAAGAAAACATTTTTGCTATCTTCTACAACACACAATAAATCTTTATTTCTAGAATCATCACTACAAACAAAACATAAGTCACTATCAGTTAAAGTGTTACATTTAGAACAATTATGGATATTTTTTTTAACATCTTCTATACTACTTGAAAATATATCAGTTTGTTCATCTTCTAAGTCTAAAATAGAAAAAGCAAGTCTTTCAGCCGTTTTCTCACCTATACCAGGTAAAAACTTAAAAGACTCTATTAAATTTTTAATACTTTCAGGATACATAACACTACCTAAAACATACCAGGAATATTACCAAATTTTCCCATTTTACTTTCTGTTGTTTTATCTATTTTTTTATTTGCATCATTAAGTGCAACAACTAGCATATCTTCAAGCATTTCTATATCATCAGCATCTAAAGAATTTTCTTTATCAATTTCAACCTTAACTACTTCATGAGTTCCCTTAACTACAACTTTTACTAAAGAGCTTTCACCAGTAAATTCAGTATTATCAATTTCATCTTTAATTTTCATCATATCTTTTTGTAAAGCCTGAGCTTGTTTCATCATTGCTTGTATATTCATAATTTTTCCTCCCTTATTCAACTTCTACAATATCACCAAATAGATCAATTGCACTACTACTAATTATATCATTATTTTCAATATTCTCAAATACTATATCTGGCTCTTCAATTTCAGTATATTTAGTACCAGATTTTATAGATTTTATATAATCAACTTTATATTTTTCCCAGTCACTATCAGAAATAATAGCAAAACTTTTATTAGAATTAGTAATTTTATTATATACTTCTTCCATTTTTTCTAAGTTTAACAAATTTTGCTCAACTATAGAATCGTATTCATAACTAATAACAATAATATTATCACTAGCTACCCTAAATTTAGAATTTAATATCTCACATACCAAATAACCAATTTCTTGATCAAAAGTAAAGTCATTAAGTTTATTTAACTTACCTATTTCTTGTTTTAACACATTTTTATCAGCTTTTGCAAAAGTATTATTAACTCTTATATTCATAACTTTCTTAATATTTGAATTACTTAATTGTAACTCATATGGTTTAAATTCATTATTGATATGATTATCATCTATATCTTCAACATCATTTAAATCTATAAATGATCCTGAATCGCGTTCATTTAATACAATATTTGTATTATCCTCTAAAGTATTAGTTGAAGTTTTTATTTTTGATTCAGAATTGCTATGGGAAATATTTTTATCAATTGGTTTTATTTCCCGGGAAATATTTTTTTGATTATTTCCCATAAAGTTTAATATAAATATTTCTATATATATCTTAGGATTATCACTTTTTTTAATATCGAACATTTTTTCGTTAATTGAATTAATTAAAGTAATTCCACTATCTAAATCAAACTCCAAATTACCACCATTTAAATAATAATTAACAATTTCGTCTTTTATATAATAAATTATTCTTGAAAAAACCTGGACAAGATTTTTACCACTATCATATAAATTGTTAATTGTCTGTAAGACATAAGTCATATCACCATTTAATATATTTATAGCAAGTTTTTTTATTTCGGACTTAGTAACTAAACCACTTACAGAAATATAATCATCATAAGTAATTTTATTTGTTGTATAAACAGATAATTTATCAAGCATACCCAAAGCGTCTCTCAAACCACCATCTGATGAAATAGCTATATCTAAAAGGACATCATCAGAAATATCTATATTCTCTTTTTCACATACATATTTTAATCTTTCAACAATTTTATTTTCTGATATTCTAGAAAAAGAAAAGCATTGACATCTAGAAATAATAGTATCTGGAACCTTTTGAGGATCAGTTGTAGCTAAAATAAAAATTGCATGCTCTGGAGGTTCCTCCAAAGTTTTTAACAAAGCATTAAAAGCCCCAATTGATAACATATGTACCTCATCAATTATATATACCTTATAATTAAGTTCAGCCGGTACAAGGGAAATTTTATTTCTCAATTCTCTTATTTCATCAACACCATTGTTAGAAGCAGCATCCATTTCAATAATATCAACACATTCTTTTTCATAAGAATTTAAACAATTTTTACATTTTCCACAAGAATTACCATCAATAGGATTCAAACAATTAACACTTCTTGCAAATATTTTAGATATTGTTGTTTTACCAGTACCTCTAGGTCCAAAAAACATATATGCATGACCATATTTTTTATTAATAATAGAATTTTTTAAAGTTTTAATAATACTTTCTTGTCCAATAACATCATCAAATGTATGAGGTCTATATTTTCTATATAAAGCATGATACATAAAAATCCTCCAATCGAATATATTATAACATAAAAAAAGAAGATAACTTCATTTTTTTCGTTGATTTTTAAAGAAACTCTGTAATAACAATCTCGTTTTATCCACAGCTAAATTATTATAAATTTGGACACCATTATTAATTTTATCCTTCTCAAATATTTTATTAACAATAAACAAGTTATTAGTATCCAAATTACTGATTCCACAATAAACGTTATTAATTCTAGCCTGCTTTATAGCACTAGCACACATAGGACAAGGTTCCAACGTTATATATATATCACAATTATTTAATCGCCAGTTTTGAATCGTTCTAGATGCCATTTCAATAGCAATTAATTCAGCATGTTTAGTAACAAGCTGACATCTTTCTTTTTGATTATATCCAACTCCAATAACATTATTATCATAAACTATAACACAGCCAACAGGAACTTCACCCAATTTTAAAGCTTCTTTTGCCTCTTCTATAGCCATATTCATATATTTTTCATTATAATTATTCATAATATTTCACTCCAAAAGAAAAGTGCACATAAAAGTTTACTATTAAGGCTGCTGTCTTCCAACTCTGACCTGGTTCTAGGACTTTTATTGCACAAATATATTCTATTACAATTTTTATATTTTGTAAACACTTAATACAATAATGTTTCACGTGAAACATTATACATTAAAAATATCTAAACAGTAATAAACAATATATAAAATATATATCAATAAATATCAATTTTATATAAAAAGTTAATTAAACTTTTAACTATATGTAACATATAATAAATTTTAATCAATGTTTCACGTGAAACATTGATTATCTCCGATTAAATAAATGAAATACACACATTAACTATTTCTCTTTAAAATAAATAAAAAACTTAATATTTATAGTATTAAATAATATACATTATCTTTTACTACTAATATTAAAAAATTATAAATACTCAAATATTAATAAAAAATTAAAATTATATTATTAAAATAATCAAACACATTGTTCTATGTAAACATTTTTATATCAATCATCACTACTTTCCTAAATAATCTGCATAAAATTAATGCAAATTATAATGTTCCACGTGAAACATTGGTTATCTTCGATTAAAAAAATCAAAAATTTAACATCAATTATTTCTCTTTAAAATAACTAATAAAACAATATTTATATTATTAAAAATATAATATATAAAATATTAATAAAATATAAACA
>CAJMSU010000023.1 GCA_905216155.1 uncultured bacterium | reverse complement strand
GCGTCCCGCAGTGGTGTGCGTCCGGCAATAGAAGTTCCAAAGTCTAAAATCTCATATTAATCATTAGTGTAAAATATAGTCATAAATGGATAAATGTTTATGACTTTTTTGTTTTTTAAAATAGATACATGCTATAATATATATGGGTGAAGTTAATGAAGGAAGTTGCTTTGAAACTTTTAAAAGAAATAGAAGATTATGGATATAAGGCCTATATAGTAGGTGGTTTTGTTAGGGATTATCTTTTAGGTATTGAGTCTAAGGATATAGATATTACTACTGATGCTACTCCTATGGAATTAAAAGAAATATTTGAGGACTCACTTTTACCTAATGAAGATTATGGTTCTGTTATAGTTTTTAAAAATAATATAAGATTTGAGATTACTACTTTTAGAATGGAAATTAATTATTCTGATAATAGACATCCTATGGAAGTTAAATATATAGACGATTTATACCAAGATTTATTAAGAAGAGATTTTACTATTAATACTATATGTATGGATTCTAATGGAGAAATAATTGATTTGTTACATGGAAGAGATGATTTAGATAATAGAATTATTAGAACTGTAGGAGATAGTGATTTAAAACTTAGTCAAGATGCTTTGAGAATTCTTAGAGCTATTAGATTTGCAACTATTTTAGATTTTAATTTAGATAGTTGTGTTGTTAATTCTATTCATAAGAATAAACATCTTTTAAAGACATTATCTTATAATAGAAAAAAAGAGGAGTTAGAAAAAATATTTGTTAGCAGTAATGCTAAGAAAGGTATTAGTTTACTTCTTGATTTTGGACTTGATGTTGAACTTGAACTAAATAATTTAGATAAAGTTACATCTACTGATAGTTTAATAGGTATTTGGAGTGTTTTAGATGTAGGTGATATATATCCATTTACTAGTAATGAGAAGGAGTTAATTACTAAAATAAGGGAAGCTTTTAAGTATAATAATTTGGATCCTTATGTTTTATATAAATATGATTTATATGTTAATAGTGTTGCTGGTGATATTAAGGGTATTGATAAAAAAGATATTACTAAAGCATATAATGAATTAGTTATTAAAAGTAAGAGTGATTTAGATATAACTAGTCAGGATATTATGGATGTATTAAATAGGGAACCTGGGGAATATTTAAAAGATATTTATGATGATATAATAATTGAAATTTTATATAAAAGGCTTGAAAATAAGAAAGAAAAAATAGTCTCTTACATTTTAAGTAAGTATAGTTAGACTATCTTTTTTTTGTAATTTATGATAAAATAAAGCCACTAATGGAGATGATTTAATGAAGAGTTCTTGTTTAGTAGAAATATTTAGTGATGGTAATATTGTAGTACCAATGTATTTTTTTAAGAGATATAAAGATTTAAATGTTACTTTGGAAGAATTTGTTTTTTTGATGTATTTATATAATTTAGGTAATAAATATTTATTTGATCCCAATAAGTTTTCAAGTGATTTAAATATTGATCTTTCTACTGTTATGAATTATATTTCTTCTCTTACTGATAAGAGGTTAATTAGGGTTGAGGTTTTAAAAAATGATAAAGGATTAATGGAAGAGGTTGTTATACTTGATGATTTTTATAAAAAATTATCTTTAATTACTATTGGGGAAGCTAATAATAGTAGTAGTGTTGATTCAGATATTTTTTCTATTATTGAGAAGGAATTTGGTAGAACGCTTAGTCCTATTGAATATGAGATAATTAAGGCTTGGCTTGATAATAATATGAGTGAGGACTTAATAAAAGAGGCTATTAAGGAAGCTACTTTTAATGGGGTATCTAATCTTAGATATATAGATAAAATACTTTATGAATGGGGTAAAAATGGTATTAAAACAGTTAAGGATGTAGAAAATAATAGGAAAAAGAGAAATGCTAAGAAAAAAGATGAAGTTGTGGATGATGATTTATTAGATATGGTAGATTGGGATTGGTTTGATGAAGAGTGATATAATTGTTAAATATTTAGATGAACTTTTTCCTGATCCTAAATGTGAACTTATATATTTTAATGATTATAGTTTATTGATGGCTATAGTACTTAGTGCTCAATGTACTGATAAAAGGGTTAATAGTGTAACTCCTTTAATATTTGATAGATATAAAAGCCTTGGGGAGTTAAAAAATGCTGATCTTGGGGAGTTAGAGTCTATTATTAGACCTGTTGGTTCTTTTAGAAAAAAAGCTTCTTATATTAAGAATATAGCTACTTTATTAGTGGATAAATATGATGGTGTTGTACCAAGAGATAGAAAAATATTGGAAAGTTTTCCTGGTGTTGGAAGAAAGACTGTTAATGTTTTTTTAGGAGAGCTTTATAATGAACCGGCAATTGCTGTTGATACTCATGTTGAAAGAGTCTCTAAAAGATTAAGACTTGCTTATTTAAATGATGATGTTTATAAAGTAGAACAGAAACTTATGAAAAAGTTTCCTAAAGATAAATGGGCAAGGCTTCATTTACAAATGGTGCTTTTTGGTAGATATTATTGTAAAGCTGTTAAACCTGAATGTTGTAATTGTAAATTAAAAGATATGTGTAGAAATAAAAATAAAAACTTCTAGAAAAAATCTAGAAGTTTTTATTTATCCAGTTACTGATTCATCAGGACTTGGAGTAGGAGAAGGTGATGGTTCATCGCTTGGAGAAGGTGATGGTGTTGGAGTAGGTGTTGGTTTTGCTTTTTCTTTTAATGTATATGTTGCTGCATCACTTTGTACTCCAGAGTAACTCTTGTATGTTGCAATTACTTTATATGTACCATATGGATTTTCTCCTGATTTTATTTTATATGTATAACTTGTTTTATCTGTAAATGTTATAAGTGTAGATCCTAAATATAAGTTATATCCAAACGTTCCATAACTACTATCAGCATTTTCTCCAGGTGATACTGCAGACCATGATAGTGTTACTTCTCCAGTTGTTTCATTATATGAAACGTTGAAGTTTGCAGGTTTTGCAAGTTTTGTTTCTTCTTGTACTGTATTTTTTGGTTCGTGTCCTTTTTTGAAATATTCATAAACAACGTTTCCAGTATTTCCGCCAGTAGAGATGGCAGCTTTTACAACGCTTGATGGTTGTTTAAATGATTCTCTATTTGATTCCATAGCTCCTGATTTTACTAGTGCTAGGAATAGTTTATCTTTTTGTACTGTAGCAGGAATGTTTCTTAAACAGTATTCTCTATCAATAAAGTCATATCCATACCACATACCAATAACTGTTTTTGTTGAATATCCAATTACCCATGAATCACGAATAGCATCATTTGGTAGATTTTTCTTCTCCATAGTTGTAGAATCGTAGTTTGTTGTACCTGTTTTACAAGCCACATTATTTGGTGTTCCTCCTGTTAGGGATACATCTTGTAGTACACTTGATATCATAAATGCTGTTGCATCTGACATAACTTGTTTTTTGTTTGCTTTATGTTCTTGTGTTGTACCATTATCTCTAAATACTATTTTACTAACTGAATATGGTTCATTATAGTATCCACCATTTGAGAAAGCAGCATAAGCAGCACTCATTTGTAGTGGTGATACTCCAGTGAAGGCTCCAATTGAATGAGCTTCATGAATTTTTCCATTTGATATTTCTGGTTCTATTCCAAGACCTGTAACAAATTCAATTATTTTTGAGTTGTTTACTTTTTGGAATGCTTTTAAGGCTGGGATATTACGTGATGTAGATAATGCTCTTCTAAGAGTGATTGCTCCATAATAACCACGGTCCCAGTTATTAATTGATTTACCATTTGAATATTGATATGGTGAATCATCGAATAATTTATAATTATCATCACCATCTTGATATCCATATGTTGACCAGTTGTTGTATTCTATACCAGGCCCGTAATCAAATAGTGGTTTTGCAGTAGATCCTGGTTGCCTTTTAATTTGTGTTGCATAGTTGTAACTATTAGCACCACTTCTATTGCGACCATTACCAATTGCTACTATTTTACCTGTTTGTGAATCAAGAACTGATACACCAGTTTGAACTTTATCATTAATCCAATTATATGTTTCACCTTTTAATACTTTATTTACACCATCTTGTTTAGTTCTGTCCATATTTGTATAGATTAAAAGTGGAGTAGTATAAGCATTTACTTTATATTTATCTTTTACTTCATCTACTACTGTATCTATATATCCTTGATATTCATTAGTTTGAACTTTTTCTTCATCAGCAGTAAGTGAGTCTACAGGAATTGCATTTGCAGCTTTTTCTTCATCAGCAGTTATATAACCATGTTTTCTCATTAAGTATAGAACTGTTTTTCTTCTTGCAGTTGCATTTTTGGGATTTACGTTAGGTCTATAGAAGTTAGGAGATTTAAACATTCCAGCTAAAATAGATGCTTCACTTAAATTAAGTTCACTAACCCTTTTACCAAAATATGCTTCTGATGCTTCTTCAACACCATATATATTTCCACCAAGAAAGTGATTATTTACATAAAATTCTAATATTTCTTCTTTACTATATTTCTTTTCAAGTTTAAATACTGCTAAGTATATATCAGTAAACTTACGAATAATTCCTTTTATTCCACTTGCTTCAGTTGATGTAAAACTATTTTTAATAACTTGCATTGATAGTGTTGATGCTCCACCAGCAGATGAGCGTCCTGCTAATTGACCAACTGTTGCTTTTAAAAATCTTGGTGCATCAAAACCATTATGTTGGAAAAATCTAGAATCTTCAGTTGCAACTATGGCATCTACTAATATTTGTGGTAATTCATCATAGGTTACTTTTTCACGCATTTCTGATCCTAGTTTTGCAATTTCTCTTTCATCTTTATCATATATTATTGTTACTTCACTAGTATTAAGTTTTGATGTATCAAATTTTGGAGCACTTATTGTTATATATATTAAAAATATAGATAATAAGGTTAATCCTAAGATTCCTAAAGCTAGAATAATTATTAATATTATATTTATTACTTTTTTCTTTTTCTTATCATTTTGATATTTTTTTAATAAATTTGCAACCCATACTATTATACCAATACCTATTGCTGTAAATATTGTAAACATTAATCCTAATTTTAGAAAACATAGTAGCAATATTAGTACAAATGCTATCCAACATGCTATCATCATATTTTCATTTTGTTTTTTCCTCTTTCTGCTAGTATTGGTTTTATAATTTCCTGTTTTTTTTGTAGTATTAGGTTTTCTTCCTTTTATTTCTTTTTTTGCCATTTTATATACCTCCAATAATTTTATCAATTATATCTAAATAGTCTAATCTAGGTTGGATTTTTTCTTTTACTATGTATCCTTTTTCATTAAATACTTCTATAGGAATTGATTTTCTTTTATTATTGTTAATAAATTCTAGAAAATCTTTTCCCATTAAAAGAAATGTTTTATCTAAACTTGTAAATCTAACTATTAAAAATACAATTCCTTTATGATTATATATATTTCTAATGTGCTCAATTTGGTGTTTATGAATATTTGATAGAGGAAATGAAGTCTTGTTTTTTGTTTCTTTAGCTTCAAAATCTATATAATAACCTTTATATATTCCATTATAGTCAGTAGTAGAAGGTAGTTCAAAAAACGCTTCTTTAATTACTGCTTTATTTCTAGATGGATAATCAACCTTTGTTATTTTTATGGGTGTTGGTTTCTTATAAATATAAGCTTTATCTATTTGTCTATAATATTTATTAGCTTCATTTAAATCATGTTCCAATGTCATACCTCTATTTTTATAGGATATTTCAGAAACATTTTTTTTCTTTTTTATTCCATCAGGATAATTCATCTTCTCACCTTTCTATATTATACTATAAAATTTAACTTATTTCTATAATTTACGAAAAAATGTTAGATTATTTTTAATTGGTTTTAAAAAAAATAACTAGTATTGTCGAATTTATGATTTTTGCTTATTTTTAGATTATTATATTATCAGGTGATTTTTATGAATAATTTAGAAATAATTAGACTTATTAATACTATGATAGATAATACTAGAAATGCTAGTATAGGTAATAAAATATCTTATATAAATAGAGTTTTTAATAATTGACAAATAAATTCTTTAATGCAATAATATTACTGTAAGGGATTGGTGATAATATGTATCAAAATAAAATTACACTTATGCCTCAAGATATTTTGGAGAAGGAATTCAAAATTGATACTAGAGGATATCGTTTGAAGGAAGTTGATCAATTTCTTGATATTATTATTGGAGATTATGAACAATTCCTAAATATTATTAATAATTTAGAAAAAGAAAAGGCTGATTTACTTGGAGAAATTATGAATTTGAAACAAGAGCTTAGAAATTCTAAAGTTAATATGGAAGTTGTGAGAAATAGTGCTGATATGCCTGAAGTTACAAATGTTGATATTTTGAAACGTCTTTCTCAACTTGAAAAAATGGTATATGGTATAAGTAATAAAGACAATTAATATATAGACAAACGCTGGTATCTTTAAGATATTAGAGGAAAGTCCATGCTCGCACAGTCTGAGATGATTGTAGTGTTCATGCCTAGGGAAAAAATAACCTAGGGTAGATTTATTCTAACGGCAGATGATGACCTTTAATCTGGTCTAGTCTTGAAAGTGCCACAGTGACGAATTTTTGGGAAACTGAAAAGTGAAACGAGGTAAACCCCATGAGCGAGAAACCCAAATTTGGTAGGGGAGTTCTAACAAAGGAATTGAACTGAGTTAGGAACCGTTTAGACGGTAGATAAATGTTTGTCGCCTATTTATTTAGGAACAGAACATGGCTTATTTATATTTTTTGTTTTAAAAGTAGAGGTGTTTTTATTTGAAAGAATTAGGAGAATATTTAAAAAAGACTAGAATTAGTAATGGTGTTAGTCTTGAAGAAGCAGCAGAAGATTTAGAACTTTCAGCATCTCAACTTGAAAATATAGAAAGTGGTAACACTAAAGCATTTAAAGATATATATAGTTTAAAAGATTATGTTAAACAATATGCTAAGTATTTAGGTCTTGACCCAGATAAGGTAGTAGATGAATTTAATGAATTTTTGTTTCAACATACATCAAAGATATCTTTAGATGATATTAGAGAAGCCCAAAAGAAAATTGAAAAAAAAGAAGATGCTAAAAAGATTAAGTCTCCTTATACTATGGAATATAAAGAAAAAGTTAATTTATGGCCTTTTATAATAGGTGCTGGTTTGATTATTTTGTTCATTATATTTATTTATTTAGTAATTAGTAGTGTTAATAGGGCACCTACTAGAGATAAGGAACTTATATCAGTTAATAAGGAGTGTTTGTATGAATTTACCTACTAAGCTTACAGTTGGTAGACTGGTTTTAAGTGTTATTGTAATTATACTTTTATGTTTTCCATTTTATAGTGTAGGAGTTAATTTCCCAACTATTGATATTAATGGAGTTATGGTTGAAATTCAACATTTTGTAGCTGGTATTATATTTATAATTGCTAGTTTTACAGATTTTTTGGATGGATATTTAGCTAGAAAAAATAATCAAGTTACTAATACTGGAAAAATGTTAGATGCTATTGCAGATAAAGTTTTAGTTAATTCTGTACTTATAATATTAGCTGCTCAAGGATTTATTAATGAAATTGTTCCTGTCATTATAGTTTTACGTGATATTGTTGTTAATGCTATTAAGATGGAAGCTGCTAGTAAAGGAAGAGTTGTTGCTGCTATAGGATTTGGTAAAATTAAAACAGCTACTTTAATGGTAGGAATAGTATTAGCAATGTTTTATAATATTCCATTTGAATTTATTGGTATTAGAGTAGATGAAGTATTGTTATATCTTGCTTGTATATTCTCAATAATTTCTGCAGTTCAATATTATAAAATGAATAAAGAAATAATTTTTCAAAAAATAGAAACTGTAAATTAATGGTATAAAATGTTTGAAAATTCCTTTTTCTATAAGGGAATTTTTTCTTTTTATGAAAATATCCGTTTTATTTTATTAAAACAATTGTTCGAAAAATACTTGCATTTTATTTTTTTATAGTATACAATGATATTGTAAGTTATTTGTTAGGAGGATTTATGAAAACAACAACTAAAGATAATTCTAAAGATAAAGCTTTAGAACAAGTATTAAATGATATTGAGAAACAATTTGGTAAAGGTTCAATAATGAAATTAGGAGAAAGCAAACATATGAAAGTAGACGTTGTTTCAAGTGGTTGTTTATCACTTGATATAGCTCTTGGTGTTGGTGGATATCCTAGAGGTAGAATTGTAGAAATATATGGACCTGAATCAAGTGGTAAGACAACTTTTGCTTTACAGGCAATTGCTGAGGTTCAAAAAACTGGTGGTCGTGCTGCTTTTATTGATGCAGAACATGCGCTTGATCCTGTATATGCAGAGAAGTTAGGAGTAGATATAGATGAATTATTACTTTCTCAACCAGATACTGGTGAACAAGCATTAGAAATATGTGAAGCATTAGTTAGAAGTGAGGCTGTAAATATTATTGTAATTGATTCAGTAGCAGCACTTGTTCCTCAAGCTGAAATAGATGGTGAAATGGGAGATTCTCATGTTGGTTTACAAGCTCGCTTAATGTCTCAAGCACTTCGTAAACTTTCTGGTACAATAAATAAAACAAATACTATTGCTATTTTTATTAATCAATTGAGAGAAAAAGTAGGAGTTATGTTTGGTAATCCAGAAACTACTACTGGTGGTCGTGCATTAAAGTTTTATTCAACAATTAGACTTGATATTAGAAGAAAAGAAAGTTTGAAGATTGGTGATAATATTGTTGGTAATAAAACTACAATAAAAGTTGTAAAAAATAAAGTAGCTCCACCTTTTAAAACAGCAGAAGTTGATATTATGTATGGTGAAGGTGTATCTAGAGAGGGTGAAATTATAGATTTAGCAGCTGATGCTGGTATTGTTCAAAAAACTGGTGCTTGGTATTCTTATCAAGGAGAAAAACTTGGACAAGGTAAAGAAAATGTAAAATTACTTTTGAAAGATAATAAGGAATTAACTGATGAAATAGAGAAAAAGGTACGTGAATATTACGATATTTTAATAGAAGATGATAAGGGTAAAACAAAAAAGGCTTAATGCCTTTTTGTTGTATTTATGTAAATATTTGTATATTTACAGTGTAGCTATTGTCAATTTACATTTTTTCTTTTCTTGACAATGGACTAAAATAAAATTAAAATAGAAGTAGATATAGGCTTGTTATAGTCTTATCTAGATGGAGGAGATATATGAACGGATTAGTATTCTCCATTTTACTTGTAATTATTGGATTAATAATAGGGCTTTTTGTAGCGTTTGTTATAAATAGTTTAAGAGTTAGTATGGCAGCAAAGAAGGCTGAAAATTTAATTAGTCAAACAAAAAAAGAAATTGAAAGATTAAAAAGGGATGCTGCTATTGAGCAAAAAGAAGAGGCTCATAAGAGAAAAATGGAACTTGATAAAGAAATAAAGGAAAAAAAATTAGAAATTAAAGAGTCAGAAGATCGTTTATTACAAAGAGAAACAAATATTGATAAAAGAGATGAACTTTTTCAAAAAAGAGAAGCTTCTTTAGATGAAAGGGAGGCAAAACTTTCTGTAAGACAAATTGAAATCCAAGATGAAAAGAGTAAAGTGGATGAGATAAAGAAAGAACAATTAGATTTATTAGAAAAAATATCAGGCTTTAGTAAAAATAAAGCTCATGATATGGTAATGAGTCAAGTAAAAGAAAATATGAGTAAAGAAATTGCTGAATATATTCGTGAAAGAGAAAATGAAGCAAAACTTACTGCTGATAAAACAGCAAGGGAATTGATTGTTACTGCTATGCAGAAATATGCTGCTGATATAGCAAGTGATCAAACCGTTACTGTAGTTGATTTACCTAATGATGAAATGAAAGGTAGAATTATTGGTAGAGAAGGAAGAAATATTCGTACAATTGAAGCTATTACTGGTGTTGATTTAATAATTGATGATACACCTGAGGCTGTAGTTTTATCTAGTTTTGATCCTTTGAGAAGGGAAATTGCTAGAGTTACTTTGGAAACTTTAATAAAGGATGGTAGAATTCATCCAACAAGAATTGAAGAATTATATGATAAAGTTTGTAAAGATATGAAACAAAAAATTATTGAAAAAGGTCAAGATGCAATTTTTCAATTGGGACTTACTAAGTTTGATCCTGATTTAGTTGAAATTATTGGTAGACTTTATTTTAGAACTAGTTATGGACAAAATGCTTTGCAACATTCTTTAGAGGTTGCTGAACTTTCTGGACTTTTAGCTGGTGAGTTAGGAGAAGATATAACTCTTGCTAAAAGGGCTGGTCTTTTACATGATATAGGAAAAGCAATTGATCATGAGATACAAGGTAGTCATGTTGATATTGGTGTTGATTTAGCTAAAAAGTATGGTGAAGATGAAACAGTTATTAATGCTATAGCATCTCATCATGGTGATACAGCTGCTACTAGTGTAATATCAACTATTGTTGCTATTGCTGATGCATTATCAGCTTCACGTCCTGGTGCTAGAAATGATTCATTAGAAAATTATATTAAGAGACTTTCTCAGCTAGAAGAGGCTGGTAGTCAAATTCCTGGAGTTGATAAAGCTTATGCTGTTCAAGCTGGTAGGGAACTTCGTGTTATTGTTAAACCTGAAGAAGTTGATGATTTAGGAGCTCATAAAATAGCTAGAGAAGTAAAAGAAAAAATTGAGGATACTATGAAATATCCTGGTACTATAAAAATTACTGTTGTTCGTGAAACAAGAGCACAAGAAGAGGCTAAATAAGCTTCTTTTTTTTGCAAAAAAAAATAATAGGATTACCTATTATCTTTTAATATCTAATATAATTGGTAGGATTATTGGTTTTCTTCCAGTTAATCCATTTATATATGGATATAATACTTCAGTTAGATCACTTTTTAATGTTGCAAATGTTGTTTTTGGATTTACAAGTGCTTCTTTAATTACTGCTTCTGATTTATTTTCTATTTTATGAATTAGTTCTTCATTTTCATTTACTAAAATAAATCCACGTGTAGTTATATTTGGTTTAATTAATAATTGTCTTTTTTTCATATCAACATTAATTATTACTACAAGTATTCCATCATTTGCCATTATTTTACGATCTTTAATTACGGCACTACCAATTTCTCCAATTCTATTACCATCTACATATATATCAGCACCTGGCATACTTTCTCCTTTTGTAACTACATGGTTACTAAGGTTAAGACTGTCACCATTTTTTAATATAAATGTATTTTCTTTTGGTATTCCACAAGCTATTCCTATGTCTGCTTGTTTTTTTAACATTCTATAGTCACCATGGAATGGCATTAAGTATTTTGGTTTTATTAATCTTATTAATAATTTAATTTCTTCTTCATTCGCATGACCTGATGTATGAAGATCAGCAAGTGATGCATTAGTATAAACTTTAACACCCTTTAAGTATAATTTATTTATTGTTTTTGAAATACTTATGGCATTTCCTGGTATTGCACTAGATGAGAATATTACAACATCATCTGGTCTTAATTTTATTTGTTTATGTGTACCATTTGATATTCTTGATAGAGCAGCAAGTGGTTCACCTTGACTACCAGTACATAGAATTGTTACTTCATTTGGTTTTAAATTATTTGCTTCTTCTGGAGAAATTAATAATTCTTTGTGATCGATATAACCTCCATTTATGGAAATATTTATATTGTTTTCCATACTTCTACCGAAGATACATATTTTTCTATTATGTTTGTAGCATGTTTCAAATATGTGTTTAACACGATAAATGTTAGAGGCAAATGTTGCGATTATAATACGATTGTTTTTACATTTATCAAACATTTCTCCTAGTGTTTCATCAACTACTGATTCACTGGCAGAGAATCCTTCATTTAAGGCATTGGTTGAATCACTTATAAGTAAATCTACACCTTTTTCTCCAAGGCAAGCCATTTTATATAAATTAGCCATTGGTCCAATTGGTGTTAAATCAAATTTATAATCTCCTGTTGTAACAATTCTACCATCAGGTGTTTTAATACTGATTCCATGTGAATCTGGTATTGAATGTGTTATTCTAAAAAATTCTATTTCAATGTCGTTAAATTTTAGTTTAGTGTCTTCGTTATAGACAAATAAGTTATCATATCTTATGTTTTTATCAGCAAGTTTTACAGCAATTAACTCTTTAGCATGATTAGGTGCATAAATTGCAGGTATATTTATACTTTGAAGTAAAAATGGTATACCTCCAATATGATCTTCATGTCCATGAGTTATAAGTAAAGCTTTAATTTTGTTTTGATTTTCTTTTAGAAAAGTAAAATCAGGTAAAACATAGTCAATTCCCATAAGTTCACTTTCTGGGAAACTAACACCGGCATCAATAATAACAATTGCGTCTTTATGCATTACACAATACATATTTTTTCCGACTTCTCCTAAACCTCCTAAAACAACAACTTTTGTTTCGTTGGTTTTCATTATATAACTCCTTTCTTTATGTATTTAAAGAACTAACGAAAAGATTATACTATAAATTTTATATTTTGTCTACTTACTGATTTAAAATTTACTGATTTAAAAATATAGATTAGATATTTAATTCTTTGTTGATTAGTTAAGTGTTCTTTTAAAATTAGTTTGATTTTTTTTTAATACTCATAAAAATTTATAACTATATTAATACATCATGTGTCTTTTTTTTGTGATGTTTTAATGACTTTTCGTTAGAAATTTGGTACACTTTATATGGGTGATATAAATGGGATTTTTTAATAAAATTAAAAATATGTTTAAAGATGTTGATAATTCAAAAAAAGATGAAAAAATACTAAGTAATGATAATACAGATAAAAATGATGTAAAGGTTTATGAAAAAGGTCTTACTAAATCTAGAGAGGGTTTTGTTTCTAAACTTATTAATCTTACAAATAAATATAGACATATCAATGATGAATATTTTGATGAATTAGAAGAAATATTAATTATGGCTGATATTGGTGTTAATACAGTTATGAATTTTATTGATAAACTAAAAGATAGAGTTGTTAAGGAAAAAATTGATGATCCTAATATGTTAAGGGAAATTATTGTTGATGAATTATTTATTATTTATGTTAATGATGATGTATTAGTTAATAAGATTAATTTTAATGATAATGGTCCAACTGTTGTGTTGTTTGTTGGTGTTAATGGAGTTGGAAAAACTACTACTATTGGAAAGATAGCTGCGAAACTTAAAAATCAGGGTAAAAAAGTTTTATTAGTAGGTGCAGATACATTTAGAGCAGGTGCTTTTTCACAATTAAAAGAGTGGAGTGAAAAAGTAGGAGTATCTTTTTATGGAAAAGATATAGAAGCTGATCCTGCTAGTGTTGTATATGATGGTTGCATTAAGGCAAAAGATGATAATTATGATGTAGTATTAATAGATACTGCTGGTCGTCTTCAAAATAAAGTTAATTTAATGAAGGAACTTGAAAAAATAAATAAAGTAATAGGTTCAATTATAGATAATGGTCCTAATGAAACATTACTTGTTATAGATGCTACTACGGGCCAAAATGGTATAAGTCAAGCAAAGTCTTTTAAGGATATTACTAATATTACAGGAATAGTTTTAACTAAACTTGATGGTACTGCTAAGGGTGGAATTGTTTTAGCTATTAAAGAGGAAGTTGGACTTCCTGTTAAATATATTGGTTTAGGTGAAGGTGTTGATGATTTAGAAGTTTTTGATATAGAAAAATACATTTATGGATTATTTAAAGATATAATGTAGGAGGGTTTATGGCAAAAAATAATGATAATAAAATTAGTGTTATTAATAGATTTAATATAGTTTTTGTTGATATTCAGGTAATATTTACAATACTTGTTTTAATATTTGGTATACTTTATTTATTTAATAGTAAAATGGCAATTTATTTTAGAGGATTTTTAATACTTGATTTATTAATGATGGCTTTTAATAATTATAAAATTTATAAAAGAATTAATATGACTATTGTTTATTTATTAGTTGCAATTGGTTTATTTATTTGTATGGTGATATAGATGAAAGATGTAATTTATTATAATAACTTATATGATTTATATAGTAATTTGTTAACAGATAAACAAAAAAATTATTTTGAGGATTACTATTTTAATAATTTAAGTTTAAGTGAAATGGCAGAAAATTATAATGTTAGTAGAAATGCTATATCTAAACAACTTCATAATATAGTTAGTAAGTTAATTGACTATGAAGAAAGACTTCAACTTTTTAGTAAAAAAAATAAGTTATTAGAACTTTTTGATATGATTGATAATGATGATTTGAAAAAAAAGTTAGAGGATGTTATATAATTTTTAAATGGGAAATGTTTACATAGATGGTGATTAATTGTTAGTTATAGGGAAGAATTTTTATTCTTTCTTTTTTTGTTTTAAACTAGTTTATCTTGTAAAAATTAGTATATTTTAGTATAATCATTTTAGAGTAGAAAATAGGAGGGGTCCTAATGTTTGATAAAATTACATATATAAGTGATCAAGGTGCTAATGTAAGGCTTAAAGATAAGGATAATTTAACTATCAATTTAATGAATTTACATTTGATTTTTGAGGATAAAGATAAAAAAGTACTGGGTGAAGTAGATGATTTAGATGGTGATATAGTAAAGACTCGTTTTTTGGGAGAAATAGTTAATAATAGATTAATTGGTGGTACTATTAGGAAACCTTCTTTAGATGCTAGTATCAGAGTTATTGAAAAATCTGAAATTCCTATGATTGTTGGGGAAGATAAAGAAGGTTATATGAAGTTTGGTGTAAGTCCTTTTTATAATGATTTTCCAGTTTATTTAGATGTTAATGGTTTCTTTAGTAATCATTTTGCTATTTTTGGTAATAGTGGTTCTGGTAAGAGTTGTGGTATATCTAGAATTTTTCAAAATATGTTTCATGATAAAAGACTTTTTCCATATAAATCTAATATATTACTTTTTGATTCTTCAGGAGAATATTATAATGCATTTAGTAATTTAAATTCTATCGATCCTAATTTTCATTATAGATTTTTAACTACTAATGAATCAGATGGTATAGGAGAACCATTAAGAATACCAATTTGGCTTTTGAATGCTACTGATTTAGCTTTACTTTTACAAGTTACTAATCATTCACAACTTCCTATAATTGAAAGAATGTTAAAACTTGCTTTAATTTTTTCTGAATCTGGAGAAGATTCTGTTAAATTTAAAAATCATTTAATAGCAAAAGCTATTATGACAATATTATATACTAATGAAACATCTCCTAATAAGAGAAATGAAATATTTTCAATACTTGCTAGTTGTTCAACACCACAATTTAATTTAGAGGCAGTTGTACAAGGAATTGGTTATACTAGAAAATTTAGGGAATGCTTTTTAATTGATTCACAGGGACAATTTTCTGAAAGTGTTTTACTTACTGAGTATGTTTCTTCATTTATTAAGAGTGAATATGATAGTTATGAACCTAAGGGTGGAGTTTTTTATAATTTGGATACACTAGAAAAAGCTTTGAACTTTACTCTTATAAGTGAAGGTTGGCTTAGAAATGAAAATACTTATGGTGATGCAGTTACTTTAAAGGTTAGACTTCATTCTCTTATTGTTGGTAGCAATGCTAAATATTTTGATGTTAAAGATTATGTTACATTAGAAGCTTATTTGTCATCTTTACTTATAAATAATGGTAGAAAATATCAAATTGTTAATATTAATTTAGATGATGTGGATGATGATTTTGCAAAGGTTGTTACTAAAATATTTTCACGTTTGGTATTTGAATTTTCTAAAGGATTAAAAGATAGAAGTAGTATACCTTTTCATATTATTGTAGAAGAAGCTCATAGATATATTCAAAATGATACAGATAGATTTTTGATAGGATATAATATATTTGAACGTATTGCTAAAGAGGGACGTAAGTATGGTGTTATTTTAGGACTTATTTCACAAAGACCGGTTGAACTTTCTGATACTGTTATATCTCAATGCTCTAATTTCTTAATATTTAAAATGAATCATCCTACTGATGTTGATTATATTAGAAAAATGGTTCCTAATATTAGTGATGAAATAATAGAAAAACAAAAGTCTTTACAATCTGGTACTTGTCTTTCATTTGGTCTTGCTTTTAAAATACCTTTAATATGTAAGTTAGAAATGCCTGATCCTATGCCATGGAGTGGTAACTGTGATGTTGTTAATATTTGGAAGGGAAAAGAATCCAATAATACTAAGGTTGCAACACCAATAGTTGATAATAGTGTTGGCCCTGTTTCAAATGTTTCTGTTCCTACATTCACTAATATTTCTAATAATTCAACTCCTAGTAAGCCATTAGTTTCTGTTGTGGATGGAGATAATTCTATGGATAATAATGAACCTGTTATGAGACCAATTGTTGATATTAGTGATGCTCCTAATAATGGCAGTAGTCCTGTTGATAATCTTGTATCTATTGTTGATAATAATCAAGGACCAGTTCAAGAAAGTGTTCCTGAGATTAATTTAGGATCAACTACAAATACAGTTGAAGAACCATCTGATTTAGATGATTTAGGTGATGATGATTTTAATGATGATGATAGTTCTAATGATGATCCATTTAGTTTTATAAAAGATGATACAGGGTCTAATGAAGTAAAGACTAATAATGGTACTCCATTAGTATCTATAACTGAATAAATTGATAGTTAATAGCTATCAATTTATTTGCTTTTCTTTACTTAAGTTGTTATTTTTTGTATAATTAGAAACAGGTGATATAAATGTTTGAAAATTTAGGAGATAGATTACAAAATGCTATTCATAAAATAAAAGGATATGGAAAAATTACTGAAGATAATATTTCTGATATGATGCGTGAAATTAGACTTGCTTTACTTGAGGCTGATGTCAATTATAAAGTAGTTAAGGAATTCACTAATACAGTTAAAGAAAAGGCTCTTGGTGAAGAGGTGGCATCTAGTATTAATCCTGGTGATATGTTTGTTAAAATTGTTAAGGATGAATTATGTGAATTATTAGGTGGAGAAAGTAAGCCTTTAAATATGTCTGGTAATCCTGCAGTTTTAATGTTAGTTGGTTTACAAGGTTCAGGAAAAACTACTACGTGTGGAAAACTTTCTAATTATTTGAGAAAAAAACATGCTAAAAAACCATTACTTGTAGCTTGTGATGTATATAGACCAGCAGCAATTGAGCAATTAAAGCAACTTGGTAAGCAATTAAATATAGAAGTTTATGAGGAAGGAAAATCAGATCCAGTAGAAATAGCTAGTAATGCGATTTCATATGCTAAGGAAAATGGTTATGATTATGTTTTAGTAGATACTGCAGGTAGACTTCATATAGATGATAATTTGATGGATGAACTTGATAGAATTCAAAATAAAATTAAACCAGATGAGACTTTATTGGTAATTGATTCAATGATGGGACAAGATGCTATTAACGTAATTACTGGTTTTAATGATAGACTTTCTCTTACTGGTGTTATTTTAACTAAGTTAGATGGTGATACTAGAGGTGGTGTTGCATTATCTGTAAGACATTTAACTAATGTACCTATAAAATTTATTGGTGTTAGTGAAAAGCTTGATGGTCTTGAATCATTTGATCCTGAGAGAATGGCTGGTAGAATTTTAGGTATGGGTGATATTGTTTCTTTAGTTGAAAAAGCAACTGAGGCAATAGATGAAAAAGAGGCTGAAAAGACTGCTAAAAGAATGCAACAAGGTAAATTTGATCTTGAAGATTTTCTATCAACTATGAAACAAATGAAAAAATTAGGTCCATTAGAAAATTTAATAAAAATGATTCCAGGTGCTAAAAAGATGGGACTTACTAATGTTAAAATAGATCCTAAACAAATGGCACATATAGAAGCAATTATTTTATCAATGACTCCTAAAGAAAGAAGAAATCCAGATATTATAAAAGCAAGTAGAAAAACAAGAATTGCTAAGGGAAGTGCAACCTCTGTACAAGAAGTTAATAAATTATTACAACAGTTTGATCAAATGAAGAAAATGATGAAACAATTTTCTAAAGGAAATATGAAAATGCCTTTTTAAGTGCTAAGTATATTAGTGCTTTTTTTTGGGCTATATGTGTGGCTAAAAAAAAAGATTTACATAATATAAATTAGAGGAGGTATTATATTATGTTTGAAGGTATGAACAATGTAGATTTTGAATCTAATGTTGTTGGAAATAATAATGTTGTTGATAATGACATGAATGTTGATATTAATATGATGAATAATGTTGATTCACAAATGATGAATGGTGGTTATCAAATGAACCCTATTAGTGAAGCAGTTCAAACTAAATGTGTACATAGAACAATCATGCATGAGGTACCACATGATTGTTTTTTTTTGTAATATTTTTCTATACTCGAACATTTTCTTTAATTACAAATTGACTAAGGGGTATAATTTAGATGTATAACAAAAATAGGAGAAATATAGAATATGAAAAAAAACAATACAAGTTTATATTTAGTTGTAATATTTGCAGTAGCATTATTAATAGGAGTAGGATATGCAGCCTTATCTGCAACATTAAAAATTAATGGACAAACAACAATAAATAAAGCAACATGGGATGTGCATTTTGAAAATATTTCAACAAATGATAAAGATGCTATTAAATTTTATAATACAGTTACTTCTAATAGTAGTACAGGTGTGTACTCATTTGCTGATTCTATAGCTGATATTACAAGTGTATCTGGTACAGTTTTGAATTATACAGTTACGTTGAAAGCTCCAGATGCAACTGCTGATACTAGTCATAATGTAACTTTTGATGTTGTAAATAAAGGAACAATGGATGCCACTATATCAGAAGCAACATTACCAACTACTGTTGGATGGGATAATGGAACAACTAATAGTGCTATTGCTGGTTTAACTACAATTGGTTGTACATATAGTGATGGTAGTACTATAAAGAAAGGTGATATTATAAAAGCTGGTTCATCAAAAACTGTAATATGTAAACATCATTATAATTCACCATCAGAATTAAGAAATGATGATCTTAAATTATTCAATTCATATACAGTAGTATCTAAAGATTTTTCATTAGTGCTTAATTTTATTGCAAAATAATATTGTTTTAAAGATAGATGAAATTAGTTTTCATCTTTTTTTATAACTTGTTTTATTTATTAATAATTGTGCTATAATTAGATAGTAATAGGATAGTGATAATATGATACAGATATTTGATATTAAGAAGAATAGGAAAAAATTAATAGTTAGTGACCATGAGATATTTAATAGTTATTTGAGGGAATCTAATTTAGATAATAATAAGGTATTGGAAAAATATAATACTTCTATTTGTGGAATTTCTTCTAAGAAGGCATCATGTATTCTTGATGAGAATGGTAAAAATGTTGTAATTAAAGATGATAAAAAGAGTCCTTTATATTTTTTGTTTTGTTCTTTTAAGGATGAATTTATTTTAATACTTTTAGTTTTAGCTATTATTAATTTCTTTTTGCAAGATGCAATTGGTTCTATTATTATATTAGTAATTGCTTTTATTAGTGCTTTTATAAGATTTATTCAGGATTATTCGGTTTATAAGTTTAATAGGAAGTTAAAGAGTCAAATTTATTCTACAGTTACTGTAATTAGAGATAATGTTGTAAAAGAAGTTAAGGTAGAAAATGTTGTAGTTGGTGATATTGTTAAATTAAATGCTGGTACTATTATACCGGCTGACATTAGAATAATTGAGGCTAAAGATTTATTTATTAATGAATCTGTTTTTACTGGTGAAAGTGTTTTAGTTGAAAAATTTGATTCAAATAAAAATGATGCTAAAGAAATATTTGATATTGATAATATTTGTTTAATGGGTTCATCTGTTGAAAGTGGTTTAGGTACTGGTGTTGTTATTAGAACAGGATTTGATACTTATTTAGGTGCCGTTGGTGGTGAGGTTAATAATAAATCTATGGAGTCAAATTTTGATAAGGGTATTAAAAATATTTCTAATTTATTAATAAAGTATATGATTGTTGTATGTCTTGTTGTAGTTGTAATTGATGGTATAATAAAACAAAATATTAGTGAGGCGTTACTTTTTGCTTTATCAGTTGCTGTTGGTATTACTCCTAGTATGTTACCAATGATATTAAATGTTAATTTAACTAAAGGTAGTAAAAGTTTAGCTAAAAAGAAAACATTGGTTAAAAAGATAGAATCTATTCAAAATTTGGGTGCTATAGACATTTTGTGTACTGATAAAACTGGTACTTTAACTGAAAATAAAATTGTATTACAAAAATATATTGATGCTATGGGAAATGAGAATGATGATATTTTAGAATATGCATATTTAAATAGTTATTATAGTACTGGTATTAAGAATTTAGTTGATAAAGCAATAATTTCTTATGCAGATACACATTCTCTTGGTGATGATATAAAGAAATTGGAAAAGGTTGATGAGGTTCCATTTGATTATACTAGGAGAATGGAAACAGTTGTTGTTAAGGAAAAGAATAAATATAGAGTTATTACTAAAGGAGCAATGGAAGTTGTACTTAAATGTTGTAATAAGATAAAAATTGGTAATAAGTATTTAGATATTGATGATAAAATGAAGAAAGTAGTGAATGATAAATCAGTTGAACTTGCTAGTGATGGTATGCAAGTTATTGCTTTAGCAGAGAAGGTTTATGATTCTAAAAATATGATTAATGATAAATTTTATGAAAAAGATATGGTGTTTGTTGGATTTGTTGGTTTCTTGGATCCAGCAAAAAAAGATGTTAAAGCAACTTTATCTAAGCTTGATAAAATAGGTATTAAAACAAAAATTTTAACTGGTGATAATCCATATGCTACTAAAAATATTTGTAATTTAGTTGGACTTAATGGTGATAATATTTTACTTGGAGAAGATATTGATAAGATGTCTGATAGTGAGTTATCTAAGAAATTAGAAGTTGTGGATGTTTATGCTAGAATGAATCCTTTACAAAAAGAGAGAGTTGTTTCTTTGTTTAGAAAGAATGGTCATGTTGTTGGATATATGGGTGATGGAGTAAATGATGCTCCTTCTCTTAATGTTAGTGATGTTGGAATTTCTGTTAATACTGCTCAATCTATTGCAAAAGAAGCTAGTGATATAATTATTTTGAAACAAAGTTTGAAGGTTGTTTATGATGGTGTTATTGAGGGTAGACGTGTTTATGGAAATATTATTAAATATATGAAAATGGCACTTAGTGCTGATTTTGGTGATGTTTTTAGTATTATGATAGCAAGTATATTTTTACCATTCTTACCACTTTTACCTATTCAAATGTTAATACAAGATTTTATTTATGATTTTTCACAGATAGGTATACCATATGATAATGTAGATAAAGAATTTTTAGTTAAACCTAGAAAATGGGATACTAAGGGTATTTCTAGATTTATGAAGGTAATGGGAATAACTAGTTCTTTAATAGATGTCATTTCATTTATAATTTTTTGGTTTATATTAGGTTATGATAATAGTAATATGCAGTCTTATTTTCAAACAGCTTGGTTTGTAACATGTCTTACTACTGAACTTATGATAATTTATAATGTAAGGACTTCAAAGAAGCCATTTATTGAATCAAATGCTAGTTTTAAATTAAATATACTTACAATATTCTCTTTAGTTTTAACAATACTTGCACCAATAGTTTTACATAATATAAGTGCATTCCATTTCGAAATTTTACCTAATCTATTTTATATATATTTAGTTTTATTGGTGATAATGTATTTCTTGATTGTTACTTTTATTAAGAAAATATATATTAAAAAATATAGGGAATGGTTATAGTCTTAGGATACTAATTGTATTATTTTTTTATACTAAATTTTTAATTTTCTCCATAAATTTAATTGAGGTG
>CAJMSU010000022.1 GCA_905216155.1 uncultured bacterium | reverse complement strand
GGAAATGTATATACCGGAAGACCTGCTGATATGATGAGTTTATATACTGGTAACTTAAAGAATCAAGGAGATACTGTTATTAATTATAGATTAAGATTATGGGTAGATGAAAACTATAATCCTCAGAATGATAATGGAGGATTAACGTATAAGGTAAAGGTAAGTGTTTATGGACAAACAAGTGATACAGTAGCCCAAGCTGAAGATAAATATTGTTATGAAAATGGATTTACTACATTATCAGATTGTATGTTAGTAATGAATAATCATGAAACATCAACTACTGCAGCCAAGACTGCTATAAAAGCCAAAGGAACACCAGACTTTACAAAGATAGCACCAAATGATACAGAGACAGATGGACTATATATGGCAGAAGATGATGAAGGAGAAAGTTATTACTATCGTGGAGCGGTTAAAAATAATTATGTATCTTTTGCCGGATTTATTTGGAGAATAATCCGTCGTAACGGTGATGGCAGTGTCAGAATGATTTATTCAGGTAAAAGTACATCAGATACAGGAGATGCTGTTACTATAGGTGAATCACAGTTTAATAGTAAATACTGGGATCCAACCTATGTCGGCTATAAATATAATGAAGACTTTTCATTGCATGAAAGTAATGGAACAACAGGTTATGATTGGTTTACCAATACAACAAAATATAATTTTGGTACTGGTTATACCTTTGATACATCAACTAAGAAATTTACTTTAACAGGAGATATCAAACAACTAACATGGAATGATAACCATGATGAGATAGTAAACAAGCAGTTATATAGTTGTTTAAATACTAGTTGTAATGTAGTATATAAAATCGTTGGGTATAATAGTGCTACCCAAATGAAAGTACAACCAATAAGTTATAGTTCAAATAGTTTATTAACAGCTCAGACTAATAAGACTGATTCATCAATAAAAACAAAACTAGATAATTGGTATAAAACAAATATGACAAGTTATACCTCAAAACTAGCAGATGAAACATTCTGTAGTGACAGAAGTATAACAAGTGGTTCTGGTTATTTAACAACACCAACAACTATATATGGAGCATTTGCTCGTTTACAAGATAATAAAACCCCAAGTTTAAAATGTAGTCAGGATAATGATAAATTTAAAATGTCAAATGAAAATGCTAAACTAGACTATCCAGTAGGGTTAATTTTAGCTGATGAGGTAGCCTTAGCTGGAGGAAGAGGCTACTATAATGGAGGATACTCACCAAACAGTAATTATTATCTATATAATGGTAAGTACTACTGGACGCTCTCTCCGTCTAACTTCGATTCCAGCAGCTCGGGTGCTAACATTTGGTTTGTGATGCCCTCAGGTAGTTTGCATCCGTGGCATGACGTGGCTCATTCCCTCGGTGTCCGCCCAGTTATCAACCTAAAAGCTGATACACTGATATCTAAGGGAGATGGAACATCACTAAATCCATTTGTAGTATCATAGAAAGTGCGTTAGGCAAAATGACTCATCATTTTGCCTAGCAAAAAATATATATAATAAAAAATAAAGAAAATAATTATGCCAGAAGATATAATGTATACTTCAATTAGCTAGAAAGAATATTTTCTATTTAGTTGAAAAATATGGTGCATTGAAAAAAAAAGTTAAAAGGGCAGTCTATTAACGGACTCTCTCCTTTCTCAACTTGTATTCAAGTTTTTCGCTCTCTCCGTCTAACTTCAATTCTAACAACTCGAATGCTAACGTTTGGAATGTGATGCCATCAGGCAGTTTGAATCCGTGGAATAACGTGACGAATTCCATCGGTGTCCGCCCAGATTCCTACTATAAATTAGGTTTGTCTATCCTATATTTGACCGTGAATTATCGATTAAGGTTGATAATCTGAGGAAGTAATGGTAATAACCATAATCATTAGATTGGAAACAAGGCTGGTCTTTGGCATAACTAGTATGGGTGAAAAATGAAAGTAAAAGATAAATATGAAGAAATTAAATGCCTACATCAAGATGAAGTAGTATTATTTAAAGTGGGTAGTTTCTATGTTACTTTTTCTAAAGATGCAATAGTTTTAAATTATTTGTTTTCCTATCAGATAAATAATGGTAAACTAGGCTTTCCTATTTCAGCTTTTGAAAAAGTATGTGCTAATTTGAAAGAGAAAAACATCTCTTTCTATATTTTTGAAGAAGAAGATAAAAACTATAAAAGTGATGATAACTTGTATAATGATATAGCAAAAATTGCAGAAAGAAGTTATTATAGTAAATGTTCTAATGAATTATTATTAGAAAGAATTAAAAATTTAATAACAACAAATAAAGATAACTATAATAAAATCAAGGAGTTTGTTGATGAACTCTAATGATGGATTTAAACTTTTATCTAGTAGTGAAAAGACTATTGATTATATAAATAAACAACTGGTTAATTTTCCTAAAAAGGAAGTAGTATTAAAACAAAATATTGAAAAAACTATGTATTCAATAATTGAGGATATATTCTCTTATCGAATAGAGGATACAAATAGAATAAAACTTAAGTATTTAAAATCATTATTGATACAGATTTCAATGTTAGATTATTATATGCAAGTTAGTTATAAGAAAAAAATTATTAGCCCTAAGAAGTACATATCCGTTAGTAATTTTTTAATTGAGATGAAAAAGATTTCTTATGGGGTGATTAAAAGTGAAAAGAAAGACACTTAGTTATGATAAAGTAGTTACAATCGAAAATCTTATGGATGTATATAAAACTGTTAGAAATAATACAAGGCATAAAGAAAAAATTTTCGTATTTGAACTATTTTTTTCTTGCAATATTATTTCTATTTACAATATATTGAAAAGTGAAGAGTATAAACATGGAAAATATAATATCTTTATTATTAAAGAACCTAAGTATAGATTTATCATGAGTGAGTGTATGCCTGATAAAATAATTAATCACTTAATTAGTACTTATTTTCTATTTCCTTTAATTGATCCCTTACTATTACCGATGAATGTTGCTACAAGACCATTAATGGGATCAAGTAAGGGGATAGAATATGTCAAAAAGTATATTAATAAATTAAAGTATAAGCATGATAAAATATATGTTTTAAAGTGTGATATAGCTAAATATTTTTATTCGATTGATCAAGAAATATTACTTGAAAAATTAAAAAATTTGATTGATGATGATAGAGTATTTAATTTAGTAAAAGAAGTGATTATAAGTACTAATTATGATTATGTTAATGAGTGTATTAATAAGTCTATTGATAAAGAAATAAAAAGATTAAAAACTCTTCCTATTAACGATTATCAAGAACATGTTAATAGTCTTAAGAGTATTCCTCTTTATAAAAAAGGTAAGGGGTTACCTATTGGTAATATGACTAGCCAGATATTAGCGGTTTATTATCTTAATGATTTGGATCACTATATTAAAGAAAAACTAGGAATAAAATGTTATGTAAGATATATGGATGATTTTATTCTTTTTCATGAGGATAGAGAGTATCTTAAATATTGTTTAGGTGAGATTGAAAAAAAATTAGCTGAGGTTAAATTAAAACTAAATAAAAAGACTCAAATACTAGAAATTCATCATGGATTTTGTTTCCTTGGATATAGGTTTATATTAGAAGATAAGAAATTATTAATGCTATTAAGTAGTGATACAAAGAAAAGAGTGATAAAAAGAGTAAAATATGTTAGAAAAAATAAACCAGAAATGCTTGATAAAACTTTGGCAAGTTATAATGGTTATTTAAATAGAGCTGCAAGTGGAAGTTTTCGTTTTAAACATGATTTGAAGATAAAAAAATAGTAGCATTTTTTTTAGTTTTGCATAAATTACTTTAGAGGGAGGAATGTGTATGTTAAAACTAACTATTTTACAACAGATGTTAGTAGTTTCCATTGCCTTAAGTACTATTACTTGTGCTCTAGTTCAAAAAACGAAAAGATGTTTAAAGTGTTCTTCATGTTTATGTCTTTATAGCTTTGCTGTCAATTTGGTATTAGGTGTTCTTTTCTGTATTACTTTTACCTCTATTACCTTTCCTGAAAGTTTATGGGTAGGATTTTTTAGTTTTATTGGAGCGGATACAATCTATAAATCTTTAGAAGGTAAGCTTAAATCATATAGAGATTTAACTAATAGTGAAAGTATTGTGATTAATAAGAAAAATGTTATAGAGAGGAGTAAAAAATAATGGAGAAGCCTCTTTATCCTAGTCCTTATATGCGAATAACGCAAGGTTATGGAGTAGGAACTCATAAGAATAGTTTTGCTATAGATGATGGGGGAAGTGATTCAGGAATAGATTTTATTCTAGCCCCATTTACTGGTGTTATTAAAAAAATTTATCCAAATGATGCTAACGAAGTGTGGTTAGAGAGTGTAGATAAAGTTTTATATCCTGATGGCACAATTGATTATATGACTATGTTATTCGCTCATGATAATGATGTTTCTAATTTGAAAGTTGGTCAAGTAATTCCTAGAGGAACAAGGTTTTATGAAGAAGGAACTAAGGGAAATGTAACTGGTAATCATGTGCATATGGAGTGTGGAAAAGGAAAGTTTACTGGTAGTGGTTGGCATAAGAATGAAAGTGGTTATTGGTCTATTAATAATCCTAAAAATCCAGTTGATTGTCTTTGGATAGACGATAGTATAAAAGTATTAAATAGTAATGGTTATACATTTAAGAAAATAGAATCTATAAAAGAAGAAACAAAAAAAGAAGAAGTAACTGATAATCAGAATAATACTTCAACTAGAAAAATAGAATTAGTATTTACTTGTAAGAAAAATGGTTTATATGCGATAGAATTAAAAGAAAATGAAAAATTATATATTGAATAATCTTTCATCCTAGAGTTATATCTAATATCATCATAAGGACAAAACCAAATAATGTAAAGAAGGCCATCAGGTCTTTTTTTTGGTTAGTTTGACTTTCTGGTATCAATTCTTCTACTACAACATAAATCATAGATCCAGCTGCAAAAGCTAATAAGAATGGTAGAATAGTTTTTATCTTTAAAACAAGTATAGTACCAATAACTGCTGATATTGGTTCTACTATTCCAGATAGTTGTCCATAAAAGAAGGCTTTTTTTCTACTGTATCCTTCTCTTCTTAATGGAAGACTAACAGCACTACCTTCCGGAAAGTTTTGTAATCCTATACCAAGAGCGATAGTAAGAGCAGATAATAGAGTAGTACCTGTTATGTTATAGGCTAGACTACCAAAAGCTACTCCGACAGCAAGTCCTTCAGGAATATTATGAATAGTTATGGATGATATTAACATAAAGCATCTTTTTCTACTGCCTTTGTTACCATCTTTCTTTTTATCAACTAGGTTATATATCTTATCACCAATAAATAGTAAAGTACCACCTAATAGAAAACCTATTGATATTATTACTGGTCCGTTCATTTTTAAACTTTTTGTCATTTCTAAGGCAGGCTCAATTAGACTAAAGAAACTGGCTGCTATCATTACTCCAGCAGAGAAACCAAGCATCGCATCCATTACTGTTTTATTAACCTTTTTAAAGAAAAAGACAATACTAGCTCCTAATGCAGTTACACCCCAAGTGAATAAAGTAGCAATTAATGTTTGCCAAACAGGAGATAAGTTTTTAAATGCTTCAAACAATTTTTTCACCTCTATTAGTATGTTATGTAATAAATGGTATTTGGAATGGGCATATATATGATGCAAATGTTAGAAGAGATTATGTAAGGTTTGCTTTTGCCTAAATAGAAAAATAAAATAAAAAAGTATTGACGAACATATGTTTATGAGATATTATATATACAACTTTGGAGGTGATGAATCTGGACTTTACAGTAATGAATTATAAACTTGATAATGACCAACTAGAAATTGTTAAAGATGATAATAAATACCTCTTTGTTTTAGCAGGAGCAGGTAGTGGAAAAACTTTGACTATACTTGGTAAGATAAAATACTTAATAGAAGAAAAACATATTCCAAAAGAAGAGATAGTTTGTATTACCTTTACAAATATGGCAGTAGAAAACTTAAAGAAGAAGATAAAAAGAGAAATTAATGACGATATAGAATGCTATACCTTTCATAAGTTGGCTATGAAAATACTAGATGAGACTAACTATACTTATGAAATAGCAAGTGACGAATTATTAACAATGGTTGTGGAAAACTTTTTTAATATAGATATTTTATCTTCACCAAATCTTTTAAAAGTAGTATTAAGATATTTTAATATATATTTTAGTAAAGATTATTATAAGAGCTATCAAAAAATATTGGTAACTAAGAGTAAGGAAATACTATTACTGAAAAGACAAATAATGACTTTTATTCGCTTGTTTAAATGCGGTAACTACAAAATGGAAGATTATCAGAAATTCTTTAAAAAGATAAAAAGCTATCTTTTACCAATTACTTATTTAAAAGAAAAGTACTTTCTTTTACTTACTTTAAATATATATCTACTATATGAAAAAGAAAAGAAGGAAAATAAAGAACTTGATTTTGATGATTTACTATTTATTGCTAAAGATAGAGTTAAATACTATAAAAGAAAAATATCTTATATTATTATTGATGAGTACCAAGATACATCTTATGTTAGATTCTTATTTATTAAAGAATTAGTAGATAATATGAATAGTTCTTTAATGGTAGTAGGAGATGATTTTCAATCTATTTATATATTTAGTGGTTGTGATATAAGTCTTTTTTATAATTTTAAAGATTATTATAAAGAGGCAGTTACTCATAAAATAAGAAATACCTATAGAAATAGTGAAGAACTTATAAAAATAGCTAGTGAATTTATATTGAAAAATAAATATCAGTTAAGAAAAGAATTAACATCATTTAAGCATATTGATTATCCACTACAAGTTATTTATTCTAATGATTTAAAAAGTACTATTTTAAAGGTACTTGATAAGTTAGATAAAGGTAGTATCTTCATTTTAGGTAGAAATAACAATGACATAAATCTTATCTTAAGTGATTTGTTAGTAGTTGATAATGATAAGATAGTATATAAAAAGAGAAAAGATTTAGTTATTAATTATTTAACCATACATAAGTCTAAAGGATTAGAAGCTGACAATGTTATAGTGATTAACTTTTTTAATAGTGTGCTAGGCTTTCCTAATCAAATAAAAGAAGAAAGGATAATGAGATTAGTAACTAAAAAAGCTGAAGATTATCCTTATAGTGAAGAAAGAAGGCTATTTTATGTGGCAATAACTAGAACTAGAAATAGGTGTTATTTGTTAGTACCTAGTAATAATTATTCGATTTTTATTAAGGAATTAGAAAGAAAAAAGTCACTTGTTAAATTTGTAAGAATGAGATAGAATTTATGTGGTGAATCAAGATGAAGATGAGTGAAAAATATATAATAGATAAAAAATTAGAAAGGTTTAAAACCTCTAAGTTCCGTAGTAGGTTTCATCTTTCTAATAAAGATAGGAAATATGTTTCAGATAAGGGTTATAAAGTAATAAAGTCGCATGCTTATGATTTTATATGTAAAAGGTTAGCACCATATCCTACTTTAAATGATGGTAAACAAACACCAATGAGAGGTCATCCCGTTTTTATTGCCATGCATGCTACAGCTACTTGTTGTAGAACTTGCCTTTCTAAATGGTATCATATAGATAAAGATAGATGCTTAACAAAACAAGAAATAGATGAGATAGTAGATACTATAATGGTCTGGATTTATAATGAAATGGGGCAATAATAAAAGAATATTATCACTAATATCCTTTATGTAATAAGTCTCTTATCATTTTAAATGTTAATAAAGCTGATACAATAATTATAAAAGTAAGTATAATAAATTTAGCTAATTCTGTTTTTGTAAAACTATAAGCTAGTATTAAACAACCATCAATAAAACCAAGTATTAACTCATGAAGAAGATTTTCTAGTTTATCAATATGTTTAGTTGAATTGCTTAGTTCTAATTTAAATTTAAAGTTTCCTTGTTTTATATATTTTAGTAAACTTTCGGTCTCTTCAGGAATATTTATTAAACTTTTACTACTTTTTAAAACTTTTTTCTCTATTTTTTTTAACGTTTCTCCTGATAGTAAAGCTTTCTTCTCATTTTCTAATACTTTATCCTTTAAAACACTAGTTAGACTGATAGTGGAATCGAGTGACTGTAAGACTCCTTCAATTACACCAATACCACGTATTAGCATAGTAACATTATGGTCTAATATTAAATTATTTTCTTGAAGCATTTTAAACATATTAGTAATAAATTTCCTAGTATCTATTTCATCAAGGCCAAGGGTAGAAAACCCTTCTAAAATTTCTTTAATATTATCAACTAGTTTTTGGTAATCAGTTTCATCTTTTTTTATAGACATCGATAATAGACAATTAGCAACTTCTTGATAATCTTCCGTAATAATAGCTTTCATACATTTATTTAATAAAGCTCTATTAAGCTTTGATAGAGTTCCTACCATACCCCAGTCTAGAAAATATATTTTATCATTATAAATTGTTATATTGTCAGGATGAGGATCAGCATGAAACATACCATCTTCTAAAGCTTGTTTGATATAGTTTTTACTCAACTCTTTAGCAATAAGACTCTTATCATAATTTTCATTATCTAATTTTTCTATATTAGATATCATTATACCATCAATATATCCCATAACTAAAATATTTTTAGTTGATAATTCTTCTATCACTTTAGGGGAAGATATATAAGGAATATCTTTGTTATGATTTTCAAAGAACAACATATTTTCTTTTTCCTTAGAAAAATCAAGTTCCATCATAGTAGTTGTGTATAACTCATCTAAAACCTTATCTAAATCCATTATTTTGATAAAATGATTAAGATGTAATGTTTTAGTAGCTTGTTTTAATAACTCTATATCTTGTTTTATTTCTTCTTCAATATTTGGTCTTCTGATTTTTAAAACAACAGTTCTTTTATCTTTTAACCTTGCCTTATGAACTTGTGCAATAGAAGCTGAACCAATTGGCTTTTCGTAGATATGGACAAATATATTATCTAAATTTTTGTACTCTTTCTTAAGAATCTTTTCTATTTGTGGATAAGGTAGTGGCGTAACGTTGCCTCTTAATTTTGATAATTCTTTAGCATATTCATTAGGAATTAAATCAACTCTTGTAGAAAGAATCTGCCCTATTTTTATAAAAGTTGGTCCTAAGTCTTCAATGGTTTTTCTAAGATTTTTAGGACTTCTGTCATCTACTAAATTATTAATTTTTATAATACTTATTATTTCTATTAATCTGTTTTTATTATTCATATCATTCACCATCCTAATTATATATAAAAAACTAGACATAAGTCTAGTAATTTACTATAAAGTATCAATTTGATTATCGTTGTTTACATTAGATTGTTGATTATTAACAGTATCTGTGGATAAAGTCTGATTTGCAAGATTACTATTAACATTAGTTGTGGAAAATATGTCTGTTGTTTGAACTGGTTGTGGAAAAGTTTGGTTATCCACTGAGTTTGTGGATAAAGTTTCGTTTACAGGGGTGTTATCAACATTAGTTGTGGAAAAAACCGTTGATTGTGAATTTGTAGAAGCTTGTTCTTGAATACTTTGATTATCAATACTTTGACTTGTTACATTATTGTTCATAATTGGTGTTTCAACAGAAGAATTAAAAGCTGTAGTTTGTTTATCATTAGTTGTATCTTTATTAGAAACTTTGTTTTTCCTGCTTTTATTTAAAATACTTACTATAACGATAATAATTAATAAGACTATAACTCCACCACATATATAAATATTAGTCATATTATATAATACAAAAGAAAATTCTATTTTATCTTCCCCAGTTGATGATAAGTTCCAACTTAACTCTTTATCATCATTTTTCTTAGTAGTAGCATTACTACTTATAGCTTTATAAGGTAACTTAACATTGAAACTTAAATCCATATTAGTATTTATGTTAGAAAAATCAAAATCAGAGTCTGTTGTAGTATTATTATCATCAGTTGTAAAATCGTTATCAATTGTTGTGTCATTACTTGTACTATTATTTAAATCACTATCTGATGAATCAAATTTGAAACTAGCTGTATAAGTGTTTTTTAAGAAACCTTTTTTTACTTTAAACACTTTACTTTCACTCTTGTTACTATCAAGTAATCCCGATAAATCGTAAGTTGCGTTGTTAGTAGAACTTACATCATCAATGTTTTTAATGTTTTTAGATACTTTGAATCCCTTCATATTACCATCAACATAATTAGAAACTGTAAATCCTTTATTTTCTAGTTCCTTTTTATCATTACTAGTTAATATTTCTTGATCTCCAAATAATGATTTATCAAAGGCATATATTATTTTATAGTCCATTGATTTATCTTTCTTTATTTCCATTGTAGAATTAAACTTTACACATCCTGTTAGGGAAATAACTAACAGGGTTAACAATGCTGTTAATTTAATATTCTTTTTCATTTTTACTCCTAACTTTCAATTTATTTTTATTGTTAAAAATTATCACTAATATACTATCACCGCCAAACACATTATCTCTATTATCATTATAGACCGTATCTAATGAAAAATAAATTAAAAAATTACAATCATTGTCAAGTAAAATGTAATATCTAGACAGCTTAATAATTACAAATAAAAAACTGTCAGAAAGATTCTGACAGCTTAATAATCAAATGGCAGGGGATGAGAGAATCGAACTCCCATCTAAAGTTTTGGAGACTCCTATTTTACCATTAAACTAATCCCCTAAGTACTACAACTAAATTATAGCACATAACTTAGTCAATTAACAAGACCTTTTCTGTGCTATGATAGATAAAAATTTAATATTTATTTAATATATAAATGATTAACTAATATTGGTGATGAGTATGAAAGTATTAATTGTTGAAGACGAATATAATTTAGCAGATGCGATTAAAGAAAGATTAGAAAAAGAAAAATTAACTGTTGATATAGTAGAAGATGGAGAAGAAGGGTACTATTATGCTTCAACTAATACATATGACTTAATAATATTAGATGTGATGCTTCCTAATATGTCTGGCTTTCAGATACTTAATAAATTGAGAACTGATAATATAAATAGTAAAATAATAATGTTAACAGCAAGGTCTACTATTGAAGATAAATTAAATGTATTAGAGAATGGAGCAGATGATTTTCTAACTAAACCGTTTCATATTGATGAATTAGTAGCAAGAGTAAATATTCAATTAAAAAGAAATGTTAATAAGAATAATATATCATTTGGTGATTTAGTACTTAATACTACTACCTTGAAAGTAACTTGTACTAAGACTAATGAAGTAGTGGAACTTATAAAGAAAGAATTTCAGTTATTAGAGTACTTCATTAATAATCCTAATCAAGTGCTATCTAAAGAACAAATATATGATAGAGTCTGGGGAATAGAGAATGAAATAGAATCTAATAAGCTTATCTATCATTTATTAGAAGAAAACTAAGAGTGATAGAATCTAAAGTAGTAATTAAATCAGTAAGAGAAATTGGGTATAAGATAGAATATGGAAATAAAGAAATTAAGTAAAAAATATTTTATACCCTAGTTCTAATATTAACTATTTCTATATTGTCAGTAGTAAGTATCTTTAATATTCAAAACTATTTGGAACAGAAAAAATCTATTAATAATAGCTTAAATGTTTCTCTTAATAAAAGAGATAGAAAAATACCGCCAGCTAAGATAAAGGAACGTAATGATATTTATAATGTGGAAAATAGAAATATTAAATTTATGGATTCAGTAATATATACGGTACTTTTAGATGATAATGATAATATTCTAGATGTTATTAATCATTCTAATAATGGAGTATCTAATGAGAAAATAAGTGAACTATCTATCAAAATACTTAAATATAAAAAGATTAAAACTAGATATATTGGTTGCTTATATCTAAGTGATTATTCATATTCTTACTTAAAAGGGGATACATTAGTGATATTTGATAATAGTAAGATTAAAAAGTCTTTGCAATTATCTTTAGAAATGTCTATCTTAATCTTTAGTATTTTAGAACTACTAATTATTATAGGTAGTAAATATTTAACTACTTGGTTGATTAAACCAGTAAAAGAAAGTTTTGATAAACAGAAACAATTTATTGCTGATGCCTCTCATGAACTAAAAACTCCTTTATCAGTCATAGTAGCTAGTAGTGAAGCGATAGATATAGATGAGAAAAATAGTAAATGGTTAAAGAATATAGAATATGAAACTAATAGAATGAATCTTCTTATTAGTAAACTACTTAGTCTTGCTAAGAGTGAGCAGAGAAAGAAAGTTAGATTATTTAATAATAATTTATCTAAAATAGTAGAGTTATCATTATTAACCTTTGAAGGAAGAGCATATGAAAAAGATATTAAATTTAATTATGATATAGAAGATAATATTTTTATGTTAATGGATGAAGATAGTATTAAAGAATTAGTAGAAATACTACTCGATAATGCTATTAAACATTCTAAGAAAAAGGGAACTATTAATCTTTCTTTAAAGAAAGATGGACAAATAATTTTATTAGTAGAAAATGAAGGGGAAGCTATTCCTAAAGGAGAAGAAGAAAAAATATTTGAAAGATTTTACCGTGTTGATAAAGCAAGAAGTAGAAAGGATAACAGATATGGTTTAGGATTAGCTATTGCTAAAAATATTGTTTTATTACATAAAGGTAAGATAAAGGCTTCATCAATGGATGGTATAACAACATTTCAAGTGAAATTTAAGAAATAGATGGTTTTAGAGAATTATATAATGCAAGAATAAAAGAGTAGTATTTACTGGAAACAACTACTCTTTGTTTTTTTTATCTCTAATTAAATGATATAGTTCTGTAATAAAAGGACTTCTTTCTATAATATCCTCATTATATCACTATGTTTCCCATGCAAAGTACCGTAAATCAATTTTTGATGATATGTGTGATTTTGAGTTGAAAGAAATAGTAGAAGATACTGATAGAAAAGGTTATTCTGATCATTATGTAACATCAAGATATGAGAAACAGGAAAAATATGATTATAAAAAAATTAATTTAAAAGAAAATAATAAGAAATAAAAAGGTTTAGTACTAGAAATAAAAAATGGTTACGAAGTTGAGTAATAAATGATTTTCTAGGTGTTTTAGTGTCAAATTACTAGTTTATTCATATTTTATATTGAGGTGAGAATATGGATGAGCGTGTAAATGGTGGAGTGGTTGTAGATGCTGGACACGGAGGTAGTGACCCTGGAGCTATTAGTGGTAATTTAAAGGAAAAAGACTTTACTTTAGAAGCTGCTTTATATATGTATGATAGATTTAAGCAGTTGGGAGTCCCTGTAGTTATTACAAGAGATTTTGATGAAGACTTAAGTAGAGCAGATAGATTAAAAAGAGCTAATGAAGCCTTTGGTGGAGACCCTAATACAATATTAATATCTAATCACATAAATGCAGGAGGTGGTGAGTTTACTTACCATTACATAATTTGATTGGGTATTAAGACGACTATATTTAGACGATTGAGTTAGATAGTATAATTGTCTAGAAAGATATTAAGCACTGTAAAAATAGCGTTTATTTAAGGAATAAATGCTATTTTTTTGCTTTTTAACTAAAATAACATTAAATTGTCCTGAAAATACTGAAAAAAATGTCAAAATATGATAATATATCCTTATAAAGATGAGCAGTATTTAATTTTTTAAGATAAATACTGTTTTTTTTGGAGGTGGCTATTATGGAACAAATAAATAGAAATGCATCATCTACAAATTTCGGATTTGAATATCAAATTAATGTAGCAATATATTTTATGTTTAGTTACTTAAAAGATATAAAAAATATTAAAGTTGAAGGTCAAAAAGAAGATGTTGAGATAACACTAACAAATAAATCAAAATATATGATACAAGCTAAATCACAGACAAAAGATTTATATAATAATAAAGGAAATAGTTCTAAATTAAAAAGTGCAATGTTAGGATTAGCAGAGGCAGATAGTAAAAATGTTGAATACTTATTTTACGCATCTAATATGATAAATCCATTAAACACACCAACAAATGAGTTTGAAAAATATGATATAACTATAAGAAAATATGATGAACTTTCACCAGAGTCAAAGAAAAAAATTGATAAACAAATAAAAAATAACATGACAGAAAAAGGAAATGAATATGATGTTAATCGAGATAAATTAGTAATAATAAGAATTCCTTTTTTTGGCTCTTTTGAAAGTGAAAAGTACAAATATATATATGATGAAGCAAAAAATGTATTAAGTATGATGAGTGATACACTAGCTGATAAACATAAAACAATAGTAAAGTATTGTGAGGCTAAATTTTTAAATAATGGTTCAATGAATTCTAAGATAAAAATAACAAAGGAAGAATTTTGCAACTGGATAATCATAACTGAGGTCGAAGGAATGGATTTATCTAATGACCACCTAAATATTGGAATAGATGAACTTGATTATTATGAGGCATATCAGAAATATAAAAATTATTTAGATGAAAAAGTTTCTTCTTATGAAAATTATGCAAAAGTATATTCATTGTATAGTAAAAGGACAAAAAATAAAGCATTAACAATAAGTGAATTTGTCAAAGAAGAAAAACTTTCTTTGTATAATTTCTTCTTTGAAGATGATTTAAAAAGTAAGGATGAAATAAGTGAACAAAACAAACTTGATGTATATATATCACAGATTATAAGTTATGCAATTTTAAAGAAAAAAAGCATTATTGATAAAATTAAGAAAGGAGCAGATTTATGAAAATAAATTACTTAAGGGTAAAAGATTCTAATGAATTAGAATATATGTATCAATTTAAAGATAAAACAATGATTTATAGTGAGGAAAATTCAAAAGGAAAAACAACTCTTATAAGATTTATATTATATTCATTAGGATATCAAATACCTGCAACAGAGGGAATTGGTGACTTTGATAAAATGGAATTTGAATTGAATGTTACCAATAAATTTAAAGAAATAACACTTTTTAGAAAGGCATCAAATCTACAGATTATATATGAAAAAAAGATATATAATTATATTTTGCCCGAACAGGAAAATGAGTTACATTCTATTATTTTTGGAATTGATAATGTTACTGTTTTAAATAACTTACTAGCTGTTTATTACATAGATCAAGAAAAAGGCTGGACTTTGCTAAATAGGGGAAAAATAATTGGAAACATAAGATTTAATATAGAGGAATTTATTGCCGGTATATCTAAAATAAGTATTGACAATTTACTTACAGAAAAAAGAGTTCTAAATAATGAAATAAAAAAATATCGTTACATTAAAAATGCTGTTGATGTAAACTCTGAATTTGAAGAAGAAGATGATGATGATAATTCATTTGAATATAATAAATACAGCATGACAGAGTTGCTTCAAGAACAAAAAGAATATGAGGTTAAATTGAGAAAAATTAAAAGCCAAAGAAAAAAAATGGAAACAATCATCAATACAAATAAAGGATTTTCTGAAATGATAGAAAATTATGGCTTAATAATTAATCATAATGGTGAAGAATTTCTTTTGACTAAAGATAAATTATCGGATTTTGACAGAAATCAAGAGATACTAAAAATTAAATTAAACTCTTACAAAATTGAAGAAGAAAATATAAATAAAAAACTTGATAAAATATTATTAATCATAAATGAAAAAAATTCTTTGTTTGAAACAGAGGATTTATTGGAAAGTATGCAAAAAATTATTGAAAAATCAGGAATTAATATTGAACAAATAGATAAAATATTGAAGCAATTGATAAATAAAAGAAATGTTATAAATAAGCAAATAAAAGAAAAATTATCATTTAATAATCAACAATTATATAATTTTTATGAAACTATTGTAAAATATTCAAAAGAACTTAACATTTTTCAATACATTTCTGATCAAACACCTAGATTTGTTTTGACAAATAAACTTAAGGGGTTAAGTGGAAGAGTTTTAGCACAGATGTCATATATTTTTAAATTGTCTTATTTAAAAGCTATAGAAGATAATTTTGGTATTATTTTACCAATAATCATAGATTCTCCAAGAACAAATGAACTATCAGAGGAATCAACAAATTCGATGATGACAATTTTAAAAAGGGACTTTTCAAATTATCAAATTATAACAGCCTCAATTTATCAATGTAAAATAATTGACTTTTTTACAATAAATTTGGAAAATGGATTAATGTCTAAAAACTTTGAGTTGGGATATAATGAATAATTTAAACTATAACTTAAAAGATATGTGTTATAATGCTTATAGCAGTTAGGAAGTGATAATGTGGATGTTACAAAAGAAACAAATCAATATTTAAGACCTATAATGAAAATATCAGAAATGGTTCCATATTTAAAAGAAAAAAATATTAAATTTGAAAAAATGTCAGAAAAAGATGCTGAAAAATATTTAAGATATAATAATAACTATTATAATGTAACAGCATACAAGCACAATTTTGAAAGATATGTAATTGATGGAAAATTTGTTGATAAATTTATTGATTTAGATTTTGCTTATTTAAAAGATTTAGCAATAATTGATCATAGAACAAGATTGGTATTGTTTAAAATGACTATAGACATTGAGCACTATTTAAAAATAAGAATTTTAAATTTAATAGAGGATATAGAACAAGAGGATGGATATAGAATAGTTAATATGTATTTAGAAAAAGATTTTAATGCTGAAAAATTTCCTAAAAAAGTGCATAAAAGTATTTTTAAAAAAGTGGGAAGTAGTTATTATGATAAAGTTTTTTCTAAATATGACATTGATAAAGATAAAAAACTAGAAAATATTCCTATTTGGGAGTTTCTGGAAATAATAACATTTGGAGATTTAGTTAATTTTTATGAATTCTTTGCTAAAGAATATAATTTGGATAAAGAAATAAAAAATATTTTTATTTTCAGAGAAATAGTTAAACTAAGAAATGCAGTAGCACATAATTCTTGTATTTTATGTGATTTAGACAAAAAGGATAACACTTTTGCTCCTGATTATAAAATATTAGCTTATCTAAATAATTGTAATATAAGAAAAGATACAAGAGATAATAAGCTTTCTAATTCTAGAATAAGACAAATGACTTATACACTTTATATGTTTAATGAGATTGTAACAAGCAAAGGTATCAAGAAAAATATTATTGAAGATATAAATAATCTATTTTATGGAAGAATAAATTCACATAAAGAATACTATAATAATAATGAACTATTAAAATCAATATATACATATTTTGATAAGATAATAAAAAAATATTATAGTAGTGATATTGACAAAATAGTTTGACATGATCATTGTTATGTGGTATTATGATTATGCGAGGAAAAAGTAGAAATACTTTTGCAAGGGCACTGTCATTTTTGATGGAGCCCTATTTTTCTTTTTGTTATATGATATTATGATTATAATTTATTATAAGATTTTTTTTAGGAGTACTATCATTTTTTGAAAGTACTCCATTTTTTTGTTTATAGGTAAATATTGCCTGTTAAAAAATATAAGTATGGTATAATAGTATATAGAAAAGGAGATGAATTCCTATGAAATGTACTTTAATGAATAAAAATAAAGAAGTAATGTTAACAGAATATGATTCTGCAACAGGAGTATTTACTAATATTTATGATGTTTATGATATTGATTATGCTCCATATATTTTAAAAAGTTTTTATAAAAATGAAGATGTTAATGATACTTCTTTAAGAACTAATTTAAGTGAATGGTTTAAAGGAAGAGGAATACCATCTTGGAGAGATAAGCTAGACTTATTACTACATAGACTTAATATTAATACCCCATGTGAATTATTAGATAAAGCCTTTGGATTATCTTTATCTGATCAGTATTGGTTAAAGCCAGTAGATTCTAATATTAAATATGAAGATATTAATTTCTTTGATAATGACTTTGATTATGCTGAATTTATGGAAGCATCACTTTCTAAAAACAGTAAGATGATTCATAATGCAGCATCTTTAAAAACACCTAATAATACTACAGATGGTATGTTAAAAAAAGCATGGATTATTGAAGATGGTACAAGATATTTATTAAAAGGTGGATATAAGAATGAAACATTACAACCATTTAATGAAGTATTAGCAAGTGAAATATGTAAAAGACTAGGCTTTGATCATGTAGAATATACACTAGATACTTATAAAGATATGGTTGTATCAAAATGTCCTTGTTTCATAACAAAAGATACAGAACTAATTACTTGTAATCAAATAAGAAATGATATGAAAAAACATAATAGTATAGAAGATTATGAAGAATATATTAAAAAACTAGAATCAGAAGGAATAAAAGATGCAAGAGAAAAAATAGAAAATATGTATATTTTAGATTTTCTAATTATGAACGAAGATAGACATCTTAATAACTTTGGAATAATAAGAGATGTTAATACTTTAAAATGGTTAGATGTAGCACCAATATTTGATAATGGTCAAAGTTTAAATATTGAATACTATGATGAAGAAGAAATGCATATTATTGGTGATGGTAAATTATTTTATGAAGTTAAACCATTTGATGAAATAATTAAAGTAGTAAAAAATATAAAAAGAATTGAAGTAAGTAAAATAGAAGATATTCCTGAATGGTTTGATAATTTATTACATGAGTATCAAGATATAACAGGATACTCAGATAATAGAATTAATAAACTATGTATTTTATTAAATAGACAAATAAATAAATTGAAGAAATTAATAGCAAAATGATTAGAAGTTAATATTAATTTCTTTTTTTTGTTGGAATTAAGCCAAAAAATGATAAAATTCATGATATAATTGTAAATGAAAGTACTAGGAGTGAGGAAGTTAATGAATAATAAAAAAGAGATTGAAAGAGAAGAATTACATAAAACCATTTGGAAAATAGCAAATGAATTAAGAGGTTCAGTAGATGGATGGGATTTTAAACAATATGTATTAGGTCTATTATTTTATAGATTCATTTCAGAAAATATCGAAAATTATGTTAATGAAAATCAAAGAAAAGCAGGTATTGAAGATTTTAAATATAGAGATATTTCTGATGATGAAGCGCTACTTGGAAAAACACAAATACTTGAAGAAAAGGGATTATTTATTTTACCTAGTGAATTGTTTTGTAACGTTAGAAAAAATGCTGATAAAAACGAAAATTTAAATGTAGTAATTTCTAATATATTTAATAATATTGAATCATCAGCAAGGGGAACCGCATCAGAGAATGACGTAAAAGGTTTATTTGAAGATTTTACAATAGATAATAAATTAGGTAATACAGTTGATGAAAGAAATGAAAAACTTGTTAAATTATTAAATGCAATAGGAGAATTGGATTTTGGAGATTATGAAGAAAATAAGATAGACTTATTTGGAGATGCATATGAATTTTTGATGACAATGTATGCATCATCAGCAGGTAAATAAGGTGGAGAATTTTTCACTCCACAAGAAGTTGGAGAATTACTCGCTAAAATAGTAATAATGGATAAAACATCTGTTAACAAAGTATATGATCCTGCATGTGGTTCAGGCGGATTATTACTTAAATTTGCTAAGATACTTGGAAAAGAAAATGTAAGAGAAGGATTTTTCGGTCAAGAAATAAATCTTACAACTTACAACTTAGCCAGAATAAATATGTTCCTACACAATATTAATTATAATAATTTTAGTATTGAAAGAGGAGATACATTAATTCATCCAGTACATTGGAACGATGAACCATTTGATGCAATAGTATCTAATCCTCCTTATTCAATAAAATGGGCAGGTAAGTCTAATCCACTACTAATAAATGATGAAAGATTTGCTCCAGCTGGTGTATTAGCACCAGAATCAAAAGCGGATTTAGCATTTACTATGCATATGTTATCATGGTTATCACCTAAAGGAACTGCAGCTATAGTTGAGTTTCCTGGTGTACTTTATAGAGGTGGAGCAGAACAAAAGATTAGAAAGTACATGATTGATAACAATTTTGTTGATACTGTCATTCAATTACCTTCTGATTTATTCTTTGGTACATCAATAGCAACTTGTATATTAGTATTAAAGAAAAATAAATCAGATAATAATATATTATTTGTAGATGCATCTAATGAATTTATTAGAAATACTAATAAAAACAAATTATCAGAAGAAAACATCAATAATATAATTAGTTTATTAAAAGATAGAAAATCAGTAGAAAATAAATCTTATTTAGCAACTTATGAAGAAATTAAAGATAATGATTATAATATATCAGTTAATTCTTACTTAAGAGCAAATACTGAAGATAAAAAAATAGATATAAATGAAATAAATAGAAAACTTGCTGAAATTGTACCTAGACAACAACAAATTAGAGAAGAACTAGAAGAGATAATTAAAGAACTTGAGGTTGATTATCATGAGTAAGTTAAATGATTTAATAAAAGAATTATGTCCTAATGGGGTTGAATATGTAAAACTCGAGGAATTAGTAGATTACATACAACCAGCTAAATATATTGTTAAGAACACTAATTATGATATAAAGTATGATGTACCAGTTTTAACAGCAGGACAAACATTTATTTTGGGTTATACCAATGAGAAAGATGGTATTTATTATGCTAGTGCTGATAATCCTGTAGTTATATTTGATGATTTTACAACTAGTAATCATTGGGTAGATTTTAATTTTAAAGTTAAATCATCTGCAATGAAAATACTTATTTCTAAAACTGATAATTTATTTAAGTATATTTATTATTGCATAAGTAATATTGATTATGTTCCAAAGGAACATTCAAGACAATGGATACAAGTGTATAGTCAATTTCAAATTCCGTTACCCCCTTTAAAAGTGCAAGAGGAAATAGTTAGAATTCTTGATAAATTTGGCGAGCTAGAAGCGGAGCTAGAGGCGGAGCTAGAAACAAGAAAGAATCAATACGAGTTTTGGCGTGGGAAACTTTTAAACCAAAAAAATGAAGTAAAAAAGTTATCTGAAGTAAGTGATGTAATTGATTCTTTACACGCTACGCCTCAATATGTTGAAAACGGCTATCCTATGATAAGAGTTGCAGATGTTAAAGGCGGTATTGTTAATACAACAGGAGCTTTAAGAGTTGATGTTGAGACTTATAATAAATTTGTTTCAAAATATAAACCTCAAAAAGGCGACATTATAATCTCTAGAGTTGGATCTTTTGGAAATCTCTGCATAGTTGGTGATGAAGATATGTGTTTAGGTCAAAATACTAGCATTATACATCCTAGAATCAATGATAAATATTTATATTATTATTTGTCATCTGATATTGTTCAAGATTGGATAAAAAACAATGTTAATGGATCTGGATATAAAAGTTTAAGTTTAGCCAATATTAATGAAATCCCGATAGCAGTTCCTTCTATACAAGAGCAACAAAAAGTAGCTAATATATTAGATCAATTTGATAAATTAATTAACGATATATCAGAAGGTCTTCCTGCTGAGATTGAATTAAGAAGACAACAATATGAGTATTATAGAAATAAACTATTAAGCTTTAAAGAAATACAAAATTAATAGAATTGGATGAAAAAATGAAAAAGATTTATTTATATACGAAGAGAATTTTTCAAATTTTCGTATATCTCGTAGAAACTTTAGGTATATCATGTATTTTAACATACATTACTAATATATATTTACCTGCAAAAGATATTTTTGAAAACATAGAGAGAATTACTGTTTATTATACACTTTATCAAATTATTATATATAATATCTTACAACAATTAAATGATATTAAAAAAGATGAATATCTTGCAGTTTTAACGATGTATAAATATGTGCAAATATACTATAATGATAAAATAAAAGAGATAAAAGAAGAACTATATTATTTGATTAATAAAGAACTAGATGTTGGAATTTTTAATGATAATAGTATTAGAGAAGAATATAAGGAGATAAAAAATGTTTTAGATAACAACTTATCTATTGATACAACTCTACTGGAAACAAAAATATTAAGGTATGAGCACTTATCTGAGGAGGCTATTTTGAATTGGAAATACTCATTGCTATTAAGAGTATTAAAATAACGAAAGGAAGTATGTTTTTATGACTAATATAGGATTAATAAGTGAAAATGATAATTCTACCGTATTAGCTGAATATAAAGGATTAAATAAAATAGAAACATCTTATCAAAGCGAAGATACTTTAGAAAAAGAATTAATTAAAACTTTAGTTGAACAGGGATATGAAAGATTAAATATTAATTCTGAAGATGAATTAATTCTTAATTTAAGAAAACAACTTGAAAGACTTAATAATTATCATTTTACTGATGGAGAATGGGATGATTTCTTTACCAAAGTAATTGCTAATAAGAATGATTATATAATTGAAAAGACAAGATTAATTCAAGAAGATTATAAGCAAGAAATAACTCTTGATTCAGGTGAAAAGAAAAATATCTATTTAATAGATAAGAATAATATTCATAATAATAGTCTTCAAGTATTAAATCAGTATGTTAATAATGATGGTAACTTTGATAATAGATATGATGTAACTATTTTAGTAAATGGACTGCCTTTAGTTCATGTAGAACTTAAAAAAAGAGGAGTAGATTTAAGGGAAGCTTTTAATCAAATAGAAAGATATCAAAGAGATTCTTTCTGGGCAGGATCTGGTTTATATAACTTTGTTCAAATATTTGTTATATCAAATGGAACATTAACTAAGTATTATTCAAATACTACAAGAGAGTTTCATATAAATAATCAAAAGAAAAAGAAGTCAAACTCATTTGAATTTACTTCATATTGGGCAGATCAAAAGAATAACGATATTACTGATTTAATAGATTTTGCTAAAACTTTCTTTACTAAACATACTTTATTAAATATATTAACTAAATATTGTGTATTTACTTCAGAAGAAGATTTATTAGTAATGCGTCCTTATCAAATAGTTGCTACTGAAAAAATTTTAAATAGAATTACAATTGCATATAATAATAAGTTTTATGGAACTTTAAAATCAGGTGGTTATATTTGGCATACAACAGGTTCTGGAAAAACACTTACATCATTTAAAACTTCACAACTTGCTAGTAAGTTAGACTTTATTGATAAAGTATTATTTGTTGTAGACAGAAAAGACTTAGATTATCAAACAATGAAAGAATACGATAGATTTAAAGAGGAAGCAGCTAACTCTAATACTTCAACGAAAATATTAGAAGGGCAATTAAATGATCCAAGTACTAAGATTATTATTACTACAATTCAAAAATTATCACAATTTATCAAGAAAAACGAAAACAGTGATGTATTTAATAAGCATGTAGTATTTATATTTGATGAATGTCATAGATCACAATTTGGTGATATGCATAAAGCAATTATTAAAAAGTTTAATAAATATTATTTATTTGGATTTACTGGAACTCCAATTTTTCCAGAGAATGCTAGAACTATAAAAGGTATCTCTGAAACAACAGAACAAATTTTTGGAGAAAGATTACATACTTATACAATAGTAAATGCTATTGCTGATAAGAACGTCTTACCATTTAGATATGAATATG
>CAJMSU010000021.1 GCA_905216155.1 uncultured bacterium | reverse complement strand
TTTTATTCATAAGAAAACCCTTAGAAAAAAATCTAGGGTTTGTCTACACTCTGAAGAATATTCTAAAATATTCTTATAACTTAGTTCCACAGTTTGGACAAAATTTATCATCTTTTGAAACTTTAGTACCACAAGATGAACAATATTTAGTAGAATTATCATTTAAAGACTCTATGCTAGTAGAATTATTAGTACTAATAGATGTGTTATCTGGTGTACTATTATCTACTACTGCATTAGTATTTACAATAGTTTGTGTGTTAATATCATTATTCATACTGTCATTATTGGTATTATTGTTCATACTAGGATTATTATTTAGATTAGAACTAGTACTATTTGAATTTGTATTAGTATTATTATTTTTATTTAATAAATCATCAAATAATATATCTTTCATTGGTTTTGGTCCAAGATATTTACTTTGTCCAACTCCAAGAGCTAACATAAAAAATGGATTTAATAAATATAGTCCAACTGCCCAACCAGTGTCTTTTCCAAAACTATGAGCTAAACTTACAACCATAAGTATTGAAAAATAAATTGATATAGCAGCGACTGCTAATGAACCTAGAATTGGTATTATGTTTAGAATTGGTGAAAGGATTACTATTAATATCCACCAAGGGTTAATACCAACAACTTGACACATAATATATAAATTATATATTGGTATTAAGGCTGCCCAACCTGGTTTATTTGCTTTTTTAAAAACCTTCCATTGTCCAACTATTCCAATAATTCCTATTATTAGGCAAACTACTACCATTACCATTAACACTCCAAATAGTGCACCCATAAATCCTCCTGCTACTGATGAATCATAGTAAGTAGAACCATAATCATATCCTGCATAAGTATCCATAAAACTCCTCCTTTATTATTATATTAAGATTATATCATATTTTTTCATTATTTATTATTTTTTGTCAATTTTTGTAATTTTTTCTACTGCATGTATTAAAGCAATCTTTCCATAATCATATGTAAGGGATCCTTGCATATAAGCAATATATGGTTCTCTAATTGGTCCATCACATGATAGTTCAATAGAAGATCCTTGTGTAAATGAACCACTGGCCATAATAACTTGATCAGTATATCCTGGCATATCCCATGCTTCAACTACGGCATTAGAATCAATTGGAGACGCTTCTTGAATTCCTCTTGTAAATTCTATTAATTTATTTTTATCTTTAAATATTATATTTTGAACTATGTCAGCACGATTATCATTATATTTAGGCTCAACATCATATCCTAGTACTTCAAGAACTCTACTGGTTAATACAGCTGTTTTTAAAGCAGATGCTACTACTGATGGAGCCATAAATAATCCTTGTAAAATTTGTTTATTAATACCAAGTGTAGGTCCAACTTCTCTTCCTTCACCTGGTAGAGTAAGTCTTTCGGCACAAAGTTCTATTAAATCATGTCTTCCTACTATATAAGCACCATTTGGGGCAATACCTCCACCAAGATTTTTAATTAAGGAACCAACCATTATATCAGCACCAACCTCAATAGGTGTTAAATCTTCAACCATTTCACAATAGCAGTTATCAACCATAATAATGACATCTTTATCAATTTCTTTAATAAATTTTACTACTTTAGCTACTTGTTCAATACCTAAGCTACTTCTAGTAGAATAACCTTTACTTCTTTGAATTTCTATAACACAAACTTTATTATTTTTTAAGAATTTCTCTATTTTATCATAATCAAAATCATTATCTACTAAATCAATTTGTGAGTAGTTAATACCATAACTTTTTAGAGAAGATGGATTATCTTTAATACCAATAACTTCTTCTAAGGTATCATATGGTTTTCCTGAAATACTAAGTAGCATGTCTGATGGACGAAGAAGTGCAAAAAAGCAAACATTTAGAGCGTGACTTCCTGAAATAAATTGACTTCTAACTAAAGCATCTTCACTGCCTAAAACATCTTTAAAAATTTGTTCTATAACACTTCTTCCAGCATCACTATAACCATAACCAGTAGTTGAATTGAAATGGGACTCTACTACTTCGTTTTTATGAAAACTGTTTAATACTTTTTCACTATTTTTATAACTAATTTTATCTATTTCTAAAAATTTTTCTTTACAATCTTTTTCACAATTGTTTACCAATTCTTCTATTTCTTTTTTTGTCATACTATAATCTCCTAACCTTTTCTTTATCAATAATCTGCTTATTATTAATTATATCTTCCATTCTAAAGTATCCTCATTATTATTAATAATTATATAATGACTCACTTTTTTTATCTTTTGGAATAAATAAAATTCCAAGCATACTATCATTCATTAAATCTACCACCATCAACTTTTATAATAGAATCATTTATATAGCTTGCTTTATTACTTGCTAAAAAGACTACTACCTTAGCAATTTCTGAACTATCGGCAAATCTTTGAAGTAAGATTTTCTTTTCTATATCTTTTATTTGTTCTATTGATAAGTCTTTATTCATATCTGTTCTTACCCAACCGGGACATACACAGTTAACGTTGATGTATGGAGCAAATTCTCTAGCCATGTTATGGGTAAGAGAAATAACTCCAGCCTTGGAGGCATCATAGTCACACGATTCAGGGTAATATGAATCAAGGGCATTAGTAGATGAAATATTTATAATTTTTCCTATTTTAGATTCTAGCATAATTTTTCCGACATATTTACTACATAAATAGGTACCAATTAGGTTAACATCAAGTATTTTTCTAAAACTCTTGGCACTCTTATCAAAAAACATACTATCATGACAAATTCCAGCATTATTAACTAATATATCTATACCACCAAAATAGTCAGTTATTTTATTAACCATTTCATAAACTTCATCTTCTTTTGATACGTCACATTTTAATGCAATAGCATCAACTTTATAAGTATCTTTTATATGCTCTGTTAATTTTATAGCTTCTCTTTCATTTTCTTTATAATTTATAACAACATTAACATTAGCTTTAGCAAATTCTATTGCTATACTTTTACCTATGCCTCTACTACTACCAGTAATAAGGGCTACTAACTTTTTCAAAAAACCACCTCTATTTATTACATTTCAATTATATCAATTATGAAAGTAAAGTCAAAACAAATTTAAAAAAACTACTATCTTTTAGTAGTCTTTTCTAATTTCTTATTTCTTTTTTTCTTCTTTCTACTTTTAATAAATCCGAATGTACAACCAATTATACTTGCACCTGCTATAGGGATTGCTGTAGTACGATAATCATATTTTTTAAATTCTTTTGTTTTAAACTCTTTTTCACTGCTACTATTTTTTAATTTTTTGTCAGTATAGTCAACCATGCTAAAATCAATATCTAAATGTCCTCTACCATCATATGCTCCAGAATTAACAGAAACATTACTAGATTGAGAAATTTCTATATTTACTTTTTTATCATAACCATCTATTTTTTGGTTTTTTAATATTTTTGATGGAGTTATATCTTTAAATTCAATATTATCACTTTTTTTAGATTCATTACCGTATTGATCTCCACCAGCAAGCCATATACTAAACACATCATCTAAATCATAATCAACACAATTACTTAAGAATTTATACCAATTTTGATTACAATAGATTCCTGCTATATAACCAGAACTTTCTATTTCACTTTTCCATATTTTTAACATACTCGCTACATACTTTTTATCAAAACAATTTTGATTTCCTTCTAAATCTAAATATATTGGATAGTCAATCTTTTTATTTTTTATGATATTCAAGATATTATCAGCTTGTTTTTTTTGGGCTTTTTCAAATTCACTCATTACATTATTACAATTTATTTTACTGTAGTAGTTATAACAATAAACACCTATTGGTATATTATATAAATTACAATTAGTGGCGTATTCATCAAATCTATCATCTTTAGTGATACCATTAGCACCTCTTAAAATCATAAAGTCAAAGTTTTTACTTAATTTATTCCAGTTAGGACTTTTCCCTTGACTATATGACATATCACATCCCTTGATAGGTTTTTTTAATCTTTTATAGGAATAATCTGTTTGCAAATTACTATCATTATTTATAATCATAGGAAGTCTTATAATAGTATTGGTTTTAATATCACTTTTTTTCATATCATTAAAATCTAATAAGTCATTAACACTCATTCCATATTTAAAAGCTATTTCTAATAATTCTTCACTACTTGTTATTGTATATGAACCATCATTTGAAAAATTATTTTTATCATTAAGATTTCTTTTATTAATTACTTTTGATATGTCTTTAGTTGATTTAATACTACCATCTAAATCTTTATATATATTATAGCTACCCTTATATTTAATTTCATCGTTTTCCATGACAACATAGGCATCATAATTTTTAATATTACAATATTTTCTCATCATGCATAAATTACTATCTTGTCCATATACTCCAACATATATACCGTTAGAAGAACATTTATCTAAGAAGTCTTTTATTAATTTAGTTTTCATATCTGTATTTAAGTTATCATTTAAAATAATTTTATCTATATCTAGGTAAACCGGAAAATCGATTTTGTATTTATTTATTAGTCCTTTAACATATTCAACATCATCATATATATCATTTTCGGTATAAGAGTTGGTTGAGATTATAATACCTAGAGAAATATCATTATCATTACAATATTTCATTTTTCTATCTTGAAGAATAACTCCAACATCATCATGATCTCCAACATCTAAAATAGCAAAATTATTTTCTCTTATATCACTAAATATTGGAGTAATTTCATCTATCATAGGATATATAAAATCATCATACCCTATAGTATTTTCTGCACTTTTATCATTTTTTTCAAAGCGTTCTTTTATACCATAAGCTGCTACTCCATTAACAAGTACTAAAGTAGTTCCAAGGGCAACTACTCTTTTCCAATTAACCCTTAAATTTTTAACATTACTTTTATCTTTCATAATTTTCACCCCATTTAGTTGCTGGTATATTATAATACAAAATATAGTAAATTGTCAAAAAAAAGACTATAAAAATAGCCTTAATTATGTATTATATTTTTTCTACTTTAATAGCAACTTTTTCCATATTCATGTCTTCAAAATTATCTAAGGTAATATCTTTTATTAACTCTTCTCCTAAAATTTCGCCCATTACATATTCATTATACATATTTAACATTTTAGAAACATTTTCTGTACCATTATAGTAAACTTTTATATGATCTGTTATTACAAAATCAGCTTCTTTTCTAAGAGATTGAACTTTTCTGACAAATTCACGTGCAAGACCTTCTAAGACTAATTCTTCATCTAAGTTTGTATCTAGAACAACACAGGTACGGTTATTACTACTTGATGCATAGCCTTCTTTTTGCTTTAGAGAAATAAGTACCATTTCATCTGTTAAAACAAATTTTTCATCACCAAGTTTTATTGTAAGTCCACCTTCACTTACTTTAGCAATTTCTTCACTAGTAAGTCTTGCTAGAATTTGTTGTAATTCTTTTATTTTAGGTCCAAGTGTTTTACCTAATACTTTAAAGTTAGGTTTTATTACATATTCTAAGTATTTACTCATATCATCCATGAATTTTACTTCTTTTACGTTTAATTCTTCCATTATAACTGGAAGTAAGTCGCCTATAATAATTTCATCACTCTTAGGAAGTATTAGACTTCTAATAGGTTGACGAACTTTAATATTAGCTTCTTCTCTTGCGTATCTACCAAGTGAGCAAACATCTCTTACTAAATCCATTCTTTCTTCTACTGTTTCATCTATTAATGAGGTGTTTTCAATAGGCATATCAGCAAGGTGTACAGATTCTTTTCCTGTTAATCTCTTATATATTTCTTCAGTAATATATGGTGTAATTGGGGCACACAATTTACATAATGTAACAAGTACTTCGTAAGTAGTTAGATAAACTGCCTTTTTAGATTCTGTTAGTTCACTATCCCAGAAACGTCTACGATTACTTCTAATATACCAGTTAGACAAATCATCATTTAAGAAAGGAACGATTAATTTAGTTACTTTATTTAAATCGTATTCTTGATAAGCTATTTGAACATTTTTAACTAGTTTATTTAGTTTTGATAAAATCCATCTATCAATTAGTTCGCGATCTTCTACTTTGATAGAATAATTTCTAGGATCAACATTATCAGCATTAGCATACATTTCAAAGAAAGAATAGGCATTTCTAAATGTTGAAATATATTTAGAATAAACTTCTTTAACACCATCTACATCAAACTTAAGTGGAGTCCAAACAGGAGATGCATATAACATATAGAATCTTACTGTATCGGCACCATACTCTTTCATGATGTCTATTGGATTAATAATATTTCCAACTGATTTTGACATCTTTTTTCCATGAGCATCAAGCATCATATCATTAACTACAACATTTTTATAACTAGAAACATCACTTACTAAAGTTGAAATGCAAAGTAGTGAATTAAACCAGCCTCTTGTTTGATCAACACCTTCAGCTATAAAGTCGCCAGGAAATTGTGATTCAAATAATTCTTTATTTTCAAATGGATAATGGAATTGAGCATAAGGCATTGCACCACTATCAAACCATACATCCATAACATCAGTAACTCTTGTCATGTTTTTACCACATTTAGGGCATTTAATATGTAGATTATCAACATATGGTCTGTGTAGTTCAATTTTTCTTACATCAATATCTTCAATAAGTTTTTCTTGTAGTTCATCAAGGGATCCAATACATTCAACATGAGAGCATTCACATGTCCAAATAGGCATAGGACATCCCCAATATCTATTTCTTGAAATTCCCCAATCTACCATACCTTCTAGCCAGTTATTAAATCTTTTTTCTCCAACATATGATGGGTACCAGTTAATTTCCTTATTACAATCGATTATTTCTTTTTGAAGTTTCGTTGTTTCAATATACCAAGCTGGTTTAGCGTAATAAATTAGTGGTTTTTTACATCTCCAGCAATGTGGATAATCATGTGTTATTTTTTGTTTTTTAAATAATTTATCATTTTCTTTTAAATATTTGATAATATCTAATTCTAATTCTTTATCAGTTACCACTCTATCTTTCCATGGCCCTACAGTGTAACATCCATCTTTATTAACACTTTGAGAGAAGCCAATACTATTTTCTTTTGCAACTCTTGCATCATCTTCACCATAAGCTGGTGCTATATGGACTATTCCTGTACCATCTTGATCGGTAACATAATTATCAGCTAAAACTTCAAATGCTTTACCATTAACCTTGGCAAAAGGCATTAGTTGTTCATATTTTTTGCCAACCAAATCAATACCTTTATAAGTATCAATTATTTCATAATCTTCTCCAAGAACCTTATCAGCTAAAGTTTTTCCAATAATAAAATGGTAATTTTTTGATAAGACCTTAACATACTCATAATCTGGATTTACACAAGCTGCTACGTTATCAATTAAAGTCCAAGGAGTAGTTGTCCATACTAATAGATAACTATCATCATCTACTAATTTTAAAGGAACAATTACAGTATTAACAGAATCTTGTTCATATCCTTGTGATACTTCATTTTGAGATAGTTCAGTACCACATCTAGGACAATATGGTAAAACTTTATTACCATGATAAATTAAACCTTTATCAAAAATATTTTTAATTAACCACCATTCAGATTCAATATAATCATTTGTACATGTTATATAAGGGTTAGTACAATCAATAAATTGGCCCATCATTTCGGTAACTTTTTTTACTTCATCTATATTAGAGTCAGTTTCTTTATTACATTCTTTACAGAAATTTTCTATTCCAAATTTTTCTATATCACTTTTATTTTTAAAACCTAATTTTTTTTCTACATTAACTTCAATTGGTAATCCATGAGTATCTAGACCAATTTTTCTTAAAACTTTATATCCTTGCATTGTTTTATATTTACAAACAGCATCTTTTATTGTTTTAGCAAACACATGATGAAGTCCAGGTTTAGCATTAGCATAAATTGGTCCATCATAAAACACAAAGGTGTTACCATCTTTTCTATTGTCAATTGTTTTTTGAAGGATTTTTTCACATCCTCCCCATTCTTCTCTAATAGATTTTTCTACATCGGATATAGATCCAGTTTTTAACTTTTCAAATTTCATTTATAACACTCCCTACTTTATTTTCCTATAATTACAAAACTATAATAAGCAATAAATATTATTAAAAATATAATTCCAGCCTTCTTATCTAATTTATAATTTTTAAAACTAAATAAGAATAACAAGATTGCTGATAATAGCATTACTATTAAATCTATATAATTAATTGTAAATGATGATATGCCACCAAATACAGTAATTGGAATTCCTAATACTATTCCTATGTTAAAAATATTACTACCAACTACATTACCTATAGCTATATCATATTCTTTCTTTTTAGTAGCTACTACGCTAGTAACAAGTTCTGGTAAGCTAGTACCTAAAGCTATTATTGTCAGAGAAATTAATCTTTCACTAACACCTAATAATTTTGCTATTAAACTGGCAGAGTCTACAACAGCATTACTACCTAGTATTAAGCAAACGATACCTATAATAGTAAATATAATCGATTTAGTCATACCATATTTTGCAGGTTCATTATCAGAAGTATCAGTTTTATTTCTCATCGTTGTAAATAGATAATAAACAAACACTAAGAAAAATAAAATGATAACAATTCCATCAGAGCGTGAAAGTTGATTATTAATACTTCCAGATAAAAGACTATCACACATTAGAACTGTTAAAAGAGTTGATATTAATATAGTAATGGGTAATTCTTTTTTTACTGTAGCATTTTTTACATTTAGTGTATGGATGCAACTACTTATACCTAGTATTAATAATATATTTAAAATATTACTACCAATGACATTACCTAAAACTATATCTCCTTGTCCAGCTAATGATGACTTAATGGAGACTGCAAGTTCTGGTGCACTAGTACCAAATGCTACTATGGTAAGGGCGATTAACATTTTAGATAGGTGAAAGTTTTCTGCTAATGATGAGGCAGCATCAACAAATAGATCTGCACCTTTAATTAAAACAATGAATCCTATGATTAATATTAATATTTGTAAAAACATATTAACTCCTCCTATTGCAAAAATAAAAAAACTATAAATTTAAGGGCGAAATAATTCCGTGGTACCACCTTAATTTATAGCTTGCTATACACTTAATCTCGTAACGTGAGTATCCGTCTTTGACTTATCCTCAAAGAACACTTGAAAGTGATCTAAATAATATTTTTTAACTTCATTTCACCAAACTGAAGCTCTCTATATAAAAATATATTATTCCGTCTTTCGCACTTGCTTTCAGATGTTAATATATCATATTTTAAGTATATTTACAATATTTTAAATTATTATTTTTTTATTTCATTCTTTTCATAAGACGTAAACTTACCAGATAAAATTCTTTTTGTAAGTTGTCTATATAAAATAATTTCATTTGGTAGTGAAAAATCATGCATCGTAGAAAGTACTTGTAGTTTTTCCTCCTCTATAATTTCACGTTTTTCATCATTTTGAATGATGTAATATTTTTCTTGTAATAAATTGGCTGGTTTGAATGGGTCATTATGATTATATTTTTTACAGAAATCATATATTTTTTTTAAATCAGACTGGGAAAGCTTACATTTATCTTTTACTTCTGAGAAGAATTTAGCAGTATTCATATTACAAGCTAGTCTGTAGTCTAAATATTGGTATTTTTTATCATTTAAAATTTTAGATACAACATCCATATACTTTTGCACTTCTTCAGTATAAGTATTAACATCATCTATTTGCTCTTGTAGGTATTCTTTATATAAGTTAGGCGCTTTCATTTTAAAATATTCCATATACTTATAAAAAGTTTTTATATCTATTTTTTTATTTAAGCAGAACTTTTTTATGTCTTTATCACTAGTATTTAAAAAATCATGAATTATAAGTATAGCTTCATCTTCATTAATATTCATAAAAATCAACTCCAGTTGTTATTATAGCAGATTTTAAGAAAAAGAAAAAGCACTAATGATTAAGTGCTTATTCTAATTCTAATGTTTCTATTTCATCAACAACAGCCATTTGTTGTTCCATAATAACTTTAAGTTTTCTTTTAAATACTTTCATGTTTCTTTCTAATAAATCAGCATTTGATTCTATTTTTTCTGCTTTTAAAAGTGCTTCATTGACTATACGACTAGCATTGTTTTTAGCATCACGCACAATAATATCGTGTTCTTCTCTTGCCATACGCTTAATATTATCGCCCGTTTCTTCAGCTTTCATGATAGCAGTTTTTAAAGTGTTTTCTAAATTTTTGTAATGTTCTAACTCTTCTTTTAGTCTATTTACTTCATCTGTTTGAGCTCTACACTTTTTAATAATACCCTCTGTTTGTACAATCACATCATTTATAAACTGATTAACTTCTTGACGATTATATCCATTAGCTTCATAACTAAATTTTTCCATATAATCACCTCAGAAATATCTAACTAATTAGAAATCAAATTCATCTTCTTTTTCTTTTTTAGAACTTTTAGTAGATTTACTACTTGGTGTACTATCTTCACTAATTTTTCCTTCTACATTAACATTATTAGGAGTACATAGGAAAATTCCTCCACCTAACTTTTGTAAATCTCCACCAATTGCGTATAAAGTACCACTTAAGAAATCTACTATTCTTTTTGCTTGATCAGGAGTAACTCTTTTTAAATTTACAACAACTGCTGTACGTCCTTTTAAATAATCAGCAATTTGTTGACTTTCTGAATAAGCACGGGGTTCAAGTAGCATCATTTTAGATCCAGCTACACCATTTTGTTCGTGATATTCACTTCTAGACGTAGTATAAAACTCCTCTTCTACTACATTTTCATCCTCTATATCATCATTACCAAATAAGTTTTTTAATTTATCTAAAGCCATATTTTATTCCTCCATATTCTACTAAATATTATTTTAACATAAATTGCTTAAAAGAAAAAGTATATTTTATAATTTATGTATTAAAAAATTTATTATTATTTAAATTATTATCGGTATTAAAGCCTGTGTTATTAAAATTTATATTTATACTATCATTATTAATTATACTAGTATTACTTTCTTTTTTGTACCAGACAACATCTAAATCAACATTGTTAGATAAAGGTCTAGGATTTGGTAGTTGTATATACATAGACATAGGTACTTTAAAAGCATTACCAAAAGCTATACAGTTACCTGGTTTTAAACTTTTTAGTTGACTTACAATTTCACTTGAAATATTAGGAACCATATTTCTAATGTAATCAAGATCTTTAGGATGAAGTGTTCTTAGTATTAAAAAGTTTGAGCATTGAGAAATAGAAGTATCTGAAAGTTCACTAGGTCTTTGGGTTATAAGTCCTAAGAATATACCATATTTACGTCCTTCTTTAGTAATTCTTTCAAATATGTTATATCCAATAATATTTATATCATTATCATTTTGTACATATCTATGAGCTTCTTCTATAATAATATGATAAGCTTCACTTCCACGTTCTTTGGCATCGGTTGCTCTAGTGAATAACATTCTAGAAATAATTTTTGTTATTACCTTAGCAATTCTATCATCTACATAATTAATATTAAAATTAACTATTTGACACTTTGCATTGTTTTTATAGCTTAATGATGAAATATATTGTTCTTTAGTAACATATCTTGGATAATTAAAGAATTCTTTATATTCACCATTTGCTAAAGTATGAAGTCTAACGCTAAGTACATTAGCATAATCAAATACTTTCTCACTTTTTAAAATTCCTTCGCTAATTAATGCAAAGTCCATTGCTAGTTCTAAGTCAGATAAATTGTAAAATTTATTTAATGAATCAGGGTCAATTAATATTTCACTATCACTAATATAGCCTCTTACGAATTCAACAACAAGTTCCATTTCTTGCATTTTACCTGTTTTATCTACATATAAGCATTGTTTTAAGGTTCTTACATAACCTGGTTGGGCTATTTGACTTTCTAGATTTAATTCACTAGTATTAAATTTTGTTAATACAGCAGTTACTTGGTCTCTAATTTTTGTAGAATCATTTCCACTTAATAAAATATCTTGTAAAGCTCTAGCTATTATATCATTTTTTCTTTTAATTACTTCATTACTGTTACCAGTTAATATTGGTACAAGCTCTAGAGTTTTTTCTATAATTGGAAGTTGAGCAGGTGTTGTAACATCTAAAAGTAATGCTAAGTCATCTACATCTAAAAGCCATAAAGGAATTCTAATAATTTCGTTAGATGTGTCATTTACATTAGTGGTATACACTTTATAGTTAAGATTACTATTTACTTTATTTAGATTGCTGAAGGCATTTGTATATTCACCAAAGGCGTCAAAGAAAAAGATGTTTGAGTTTGTAGGTGGCGTGCTGGATTTTGTGAATAAATTTTGTAAGATTGAAGCAACGGTGCAACTCTTACCAGAACCACTATTTCCTAATATAGCAAAATGATTACTAAAAAAATCATTAATTCTTACATTAATATTATAATTATCATATATATTACTAATACCAAAGGTTGTATATCCTGGTTTTTGTTCATTACTTCCAAGTATTAAAGAAAGTTCGTCTAATCTTATAAGTCTAACCGTAGATTTAAAACTAGGTTTGGAAAAAGTTCCAGGTATAAAAACATCGTTATTTATCTCACCTAATATATTAATGTACATAATAGTTTGTGTTACTCTAACAATTTCACCTACTATTTTTTTGTTCATATATTCAAAAACAACGTGTAAATTAATTAAATTAGGTTGTTCATTAATATCTATTTCTAATTTTATGGAAACAGTATTATTATTAATTTCTAATATATTACCAAGCATATAAAAACACCCTCTTATTCTACATAGATTATAACAAAAAATAAATTAAAAAAAAAGCAAATTAATAAAAAAACATAGATTTATTTTATCTATGCTTCATATAACCCATGTAATTTTTGTCTATCTTCATCAGTTATATCTTTTAGTTCCCATTTACCATCCTTTTTCTCTAAGTTAAAAGTGATAGTATATTTAGTCTTATCATTAACATTTTCTATTTGCTTTATTTTATAATCAATAAAAGCTTTTGTTTTTTCAAATGAATCTTCTACAGCATCTTTAGCATCATCAACTAAAGAGTTATCATCTGTTTTATTTTCTTCTTTTTCCTTAAATTCATCTTTATGTTCTCTGTAATAGTCCTTAGCTTCACTTATAGCAGTAGCATAATCTAAAACTTCTATCTCAGCATCAACTACAGCTGTGTCACCATCAATCTTTTCATCTTTAATTTTATAAGATAAATTTTGATATTGTTTTTCAAGCGCTGCTCTATAAGCATCTTTTTGCTCATCACTCATATTTTTATCACTTTTAATAACTGTATCTAATTGAGATAAAACTTCACTATCTAGGGATTGATATTTTCCTAAAAATTCTTCAACTCTTTTGGTTGGAGTATTTTGGGAATTATTACATCCAGTAAATAGTAATAAAAAAGTTAATAAGAAGACAAAAACTGTACCTATCTTTTTCATATTATTCCTCCCATTATTATACTGGAATAAAATAATAAGTTTTATACATTTTTTTAAAATAATTTGTAAAACATTTTCCAAGCTATAATTCTTCTTACTGCTTTGTTAACTTTTTCTATATCTATTTTTTTATTTTTTATATTTTCATATACCTCGTTATACATATTAATAAAATCTGATGTTATTATTAGATCATTTGAAGCATTAACTGCAAGAGATGCTGCTGAATTATCAGATGTATATTGATTAACTGCATCCATTGCTAAATCATCCGTAATTATAATTCCACTAAAATTTAATTTTTTTCTTAATTCCTTGTGAATTTTTGGACTAAGAGAAGCTGGATATTTATCATCAATTGCTTCTATTATATTATGAGATACAAGTATAGTTGGAACATTTGCTTTTATTCCTGCTTCAAAAGGTATGTAATCATTATTTAAAAAATTATCATAACTTCTCTTATCAATTGCAATACCTGTATGTGTATCAGAATTGTTACCATATCCTGGAAAATGTTTTAGGCAAGAAGATATCATTAAATTATTAGAAATATTAACAACTCTTTTTACAAATTCACTAGTAAGTGTTGGACCATCCTTAAAACTTCTTTCATATATATAATCATCTTGATTAATTGATACATCAGCAACAGGTGCTAGATTAAGATTAATACCAAGACTAAGTAATAGATTTTCTTTTTCTTTTTCTATATCTTCAAGTAATGAAAAACCACCTTGATCATAATAAGTTCTTGGAGAGAGAAATTTTTCATCTCTAAACTGAGTGTATCTACTAACTCTAGTAACAATTCCTCCTTCTTCATCTACTGCAATTGTAAGAGGAATTTTTGATTTTTCTTGATAATTATTTATCTTTTCACTAAAAGATTTCCTATCTTCATTTTCGAAGTCTTTAGCAAAAAAAATATAACCAGCAGGATGATATTTTTCTATTTCTAGGTCAGCCAAATTAAAATCATATCTAACTAAAAATAATTGACCAACTTTTTCCTCTAAAGTCATATTTTTTAAAATTTTATCAGCAGCAGGATAATATTTATGAAACAACTCGGAATCATACTGATTACTTACAGGTTTAGTTTTTCCTATTGTTTTTTTATTTTTATTATTAAATAATATACAAAAACACACTAGTAAAATAACAATAATAATTCCAATTTTTTTCATAATATCACCTATCATTATTTATAATTTTTTTAAATTCAATTGGTGTTTGTACTTCAAATAAAATGTCTTTTTTTATTACTGGATAATAAATTTTCAATCTATTAGCGTGCAAATACAATCTAGAGCTACTATCTTTTTTATTACCATATTTTTTATCTCCTAATATTGGCGCCTTGTGCGAAGAAAAAGCTACTCTTATTTGGTTTTTTCTTCCTGTTTCTATTTTTATTTCTACTAGGGAATAATTTTTAGATTCTTTTATAACTTTATAATTAGTAATAGCTTCTTTACCATCATTACCACGACCAACATATACTAGATTGGTTTTAGTTTCTTTTAGATTTTGAACTATTCGATCACTTTTTTTTGACATATGTCCATTTAATACTGCAACATATTCACGTAGCGAAACATATTCATCCCAATTTTCTTGTAATTGTTTTTTTGTTTTAATATCTTTAGCAAGAATGACAACTCCACTAGTATCTTTATCAAGTCTGTGAACAATAAAAACTTTAGAAAATTTGTTTTTACTAACTAAATATTCTCTTACTATATGATACAAAGTTTTTTCTTTTTCTTTTGCTGTTGCTACTGTCAAAAGTCCACTAGGTTTATTAACAACAATAATATGTTCATCTTCAAACAAAATATCAAAAGGAAGTGTTTTTTTATTTTTACCATCAGTATCTATTATTATATTCATACCTGGTACTAATTTATAATTAAATTTTCTTACCTTATTATTATTAACAAAAATTGATCCATGATTCAAATATTGTTTAATTCTTTTTTTTGGCATATCAACAACTTCATATAAATATTCTAAAAGTTGTCCTTCTCTTTTTACAACTAACTTCATACTTATCCCCTCATTTCCTACTAATTATATTATAAATACTTAAAAAAAACAATTAAAACTTTTCATAAACAAAAAGAAGCTAAAAGCAACTTCTTAGGTATTTAAGTTAATAATTTATTTTAGATTTTAGAACTTCTACTGCTGGACGGACACTAGGATAATTAGCTGAAGAAACAGTAATTGAGCTAACACGAACATTACTGCCTTCAATTGCCCAAGCCTGAGTATTATTAGCTACCGTTTCTAACCATATTGCAAAAGTTTGATTTTTAGTTGAATATCTTGTATTTTCCATTATATATTTACAAGTATTTAATTCTCCAACCTTATAACTTCCTACAGTTATTCCACACGTCTTATTCACTTCTTGTACAGTTAATAATCTAGCTGCATATCCTGAATAACTAAAATTATTAACCTTTATAGTACCATTTCTGTCTGTTATATTTCTTGTTGTGTTTGATAGTTTTACATTTTTCCATTGTTTTGTTGTTGGTAATTGCTTGATTGCTGTTAATGGTCCTTTATTACTATTTCCATTTGTACCATAATCTGATTCTGTACCAGATGCTGCTATATAATCTTCCTTTGATGCCCATGCATATATTTTTGTATTATCTGGAATTCCTCCAGATACATTATTATAGTATATTAAAGTTGCATAATCTGATGAATTATCTCCATCTTTTCCTGATACATAGTAAAATCTCTCAGTTTTAGAGTCATATACTCCATCTCCATTAACGTCACAATCAAAGGCATCTCCACTTGTTAATATCCCAGTTGTTCCTAAATTTCCATACACTATAGTATCGCCTTTTTTATACCCTGATCCTGAACAATAATAACTTGAATTTGTTTGATTACAAACTTCTGTATGAAGTGTTGTTGCTCTTTTACACGTTGGGTGTACTATTGCTACTGCGTTTGATTCTGCTTGTTGATATGAAAGACTAAAATTTAAGTTAAGTGTAGAGTCTGCTGTTGGTAAATCTGATGCGGTTACATCTTTTTTGAAAGCTACCTTTACTCTTAAATATTCACTATTACCTGACTTTAATATTTGATTTTGCGCTAACTCTAATCCTGAATCATATGTTACTGTATAATCTAAGTATTTTGCTTGCGTTGTAGTTAGACCTGTTTTTGATATTGTTGATATCATCGCATCAATTGTTCCTTTATTTACCTCTTTTACAGTAAACTCATAAAAGTCTCCTGGATTAGTTAACTTTACTGAAAAGTTTACTGTAGTATTAGTACTATTTAATGAGGGTATTGTTGTTGCTTCTACACTTCCACTAGTTACACTAATATTTTTCATATAAATATTCCATGATGCTTTATTTATTGTTGTTTGTCCATTAATCTTTAATGTTTCAAATAGTGCGGCATAGCCTACTCCTATTAATAAAGCAAGTGAGAATATTAATAATAAGTAAATTTGTGCTCTATTCCTTTTTATTTTCATATCTTACTCCTAAATCCATATAAATTATATAATAATATAAATTTATTATAAAGAAACTAATATTAAACAAAGTGTAAAGTATGTATAGTTTAAAAGAATTTCTTTATTACTTTTTCTACACCTTTACAAACATTAGAACTACTTTTCATTTTAGCTACTTTTTTAACATCATTATTAGCATTCGCAACACAGCATGACATTCCTACATCATTAAGCATACATATATCACTTTCTTTTTGGCCTATACTAACAACTTCCATTAAAGATATTTTCTTTCTTCTACAAATAAACTCTATTGAACTCAATTTATTAATATTTAATGCGGTAATTTCTATTATGTATTTTTTATTCTTATCATATTTATTACAAGATACTTTTAATTCTAATTCACCAATTTCATCATATACACTATCTCTTAGTTTTTTATCAGTAAATGAAATATCTATTTTATATATATCGGTTTTATTTTCGTTATAAAATTCATCAAATAAAAAATTTTTCTTTATTAAAACTTTGTCTATACCAGTATAAAAATAGACATCATATTTACTATAATTTTTCCATATTTTTTTTATCATGGATGGCATAATATTTTTTTTAAATATAACTTTTTTATTTAAAACATCATATAAATAAGCACCGTTGCAGGCAATAATATAGTCAATGAAATCAAAATCCTTATTATAGTCACAAACATCTAAGTAATTACCTTCTGTTGTCACGCAAAATAAAACTCCATTTTTTCTAATTCTGTCAATTTCTACCATAGTAGATAGACTAATTGCTTCATCATCATCTATCAACGTATCATAAAAACTACTAACTAATAATTTATACATATTATTCCCCTCCAATATTTAAATCAACCTGTATCAATATAATAACATATATTAGTGAAAGTATATAACCAGCAACTACATCTGATGCATAATGAACACCTAAGTAAATTCTACTAATACCAATAGATAAAATAATTAATATTAAAAGAAATGTCATAATCATTTTTAGATATTTATTCTTAACTTTGGTTAAAACTATATAAAGTAAAAATCCATATAAGGTAACAGAAATCATTGAGTGACCACTAGGAAATGAATAACCATCTTGTTTTATTAATCTTAAAATATTAGGTCTATCCCTTTTTATTATGTACTTAAAAATAGTATTTATCAAAACACAGCCTAAGCTACCAAATAAAAAAAACAAACTATATCTATTATGAAATAGTATCATTAATAAAATTACTAATACTACTGCAACACTAACATTACCAAATTTCGTACAAAATAAGAAATAATTATCTAAGAATTTACTTCTTTTAGATATTAGAAAATTATAAACAAAGTTATCAAAGAAACTAATTTTATTAAATAATACAAGTAACATAATCAAAATAAAAAATATACTGAAAACAGTTATAATTACTTTTCTTCTTTTCATATTATCACCACACAACTAATATAGATAATTATAGCATATAAAACAAAAAAACTAAATACATTATATATTTAGTCTTCTATGTCATTAAGTCTATTAATTGCATTAAATAATAGTTCTGCAGTTGATGTATTAATCATATAACTTGAACCATTACAGTCCATATAACTATAGATAAAAAATGGATTTATATATTCTGAATTTCTATTAATTGGAAGTAAATCTTTTAGATATTTTACTGCTTTATCTGTTTGTCCTATATCTATTAAAGTATTTATGTATATTAGGCATGCACTTATAGAATATCCTTCATTTTCAAAATAACCTTTAGGATAATTACATATAGAGCCATAATCATTATCAGTAAGATTTATATTACTACTTATATATCTAAATAACTTTTTGTTATTATCATATAATTTTCTTTCTACTTCTTTTGTTATTTTAGAAATATTTCCTTTTAAAGCAACACCACTTTTTATTGAAAAACTTTGTGTTAATAAATCTATTCCTAATAAATTATCATTAATATCACTATATAGACATCTTTCATAATGATTTTTAGAAAAAGCTATATTATTAATTTTCTTTCTCAAATTTAGATTGAATTTTTCATACTTTTTATAATTAATATCATAATTAGAATTACTAATTATTTTTACAAAGTTAGAAATTGTTTTATATAATATGAAACCATTTATAGTACTTTCATCTTTTTTTGAGATACTACTAAAAGCATTATCAAAATCTTTTTCTCCCATTAATGGGATGCCATTATCACCTGTTAAACTAATAGATAAATCTATTGCTTTTGTTAAATGATCAAGTAATGAATAATTTTCATTAGTAGTATTATATACAATTATTTTTTCTTTTTCATAACAACTTATACTAGAGCCATAAATATATGGTAATTTGGTATTTAAAATAGCAAAATCATTAGTATTTAGTATGTAATAACATAGGCAATAAGCATAAATAATCATTACGTCATAGCATCTATTTCTAAGACCAAATTTATTTTTATCATAAAACCAATATAATATATCTCCATCAATTGCTTGATGAGCACTAATTTGTAGTAGATTTTCTTTTAAGATATTACTATCAAAAGGAAGTAATAATAAAGATGAGGTAAGTTTTTCTTTACAATTACAAACACCAGTATAATTATAATAATTAGAATGAGAATAATTATTCATAATAGCTTGATATAAACTCCATTTATAATATAGATTTAAATCTGTTCCTAACTGAATCTTTTTATTTAATAGCCTATCCCAATATTTTTTTAGTTTATCAAATTCTAATAAAATAGAATCTAGGTTACTATATTTTTCAATCATAGATAAAATATCTTTATCACTTGAAGAACCAATTGCAAAGAGAAATTCTTTACTAGAGAGACTATCAAGTTCTAAATTAACACTAATACTTTTTCTACTTATGTTAAAAATATCATAATTATTTATTTTCATATCTGTAGTAATAAATGTAGAAATGTCTTTATAGTTTGGATTAAAGACGTTTTTAAGTAACATATACTTATCATCTACTATATCAGATATAACATATTTATAATCATCAATATTACTACCAAGTATTGGTTTAATAAAATAATCAATTGTAATTTTTTGTTTTTTCTTTAATTTATTAGAAACTTTTAATATATAAACTTTAACTGAGTCCTCGATTGGTATGAATTGATCTATAGAAATATCTATTTTATCACTATTTGATGAAAAGTTTGTATAACCAAATGAATAATTGCATTTACTTGGAACAAACTCTAAATTATTAAACAAAAATCCTTCTTTTCTTTGTTCTTTATTTAAATTATTATCTATATCAGTAATTCTATATTCAGATGGATTGTCATAATATGTATATCCAGAAAAATTATTAGATAAAATACAACCATAGTTTTTATTAGCTAAGATATTATTATATATTCCATTAAACTTATTATTATAAATAGTATAGTTATTTAAATCTTTAGAAAAGCCACCATATGAATTATCAAAAAGTAGTTTAGGAGATTCATTTTTTTCTATTTTCATTTTTTTATTAATAGTAAAGTCAAAATTATATTTTTCTTCTAGACTAGTAATTAATGAAGTAAAGTCTTTATAACTGTCATTTATTGTAACATCTGCTATAGTATAAAATAAATTTTTCTCTTCTCTTGATAATTTCTTACTATTTAAAACAAGTATTGAGCCGGTGTCTTTATATTGATTATTTATATTATTAATTCTATATAACTCATTATTTATAATATTTTTTATGTAATTATATTTTTCATTAACACTAACTATTATATTAACATCTATATTAACAGATCTATAATATTCATACATTTTAACTAATTCATATAACATTTTTTTATCATTAAATTCAAATAAAATATTAAATTTATTATTATCTAACTTATATTTAATTAAACTTGATTTAGATAAAGAATTTTTTCTTAAAATATCATAGTCTTCTACACTCATTTTGTAGCAATCTTTATTTACTAAGAATTTTAAAAATGAATTATAATTTTTTAATTGTTCTTGTGAAATATTTATATTTTCTAGATTAAAAGTATTACTTAATTCTACTCTTCTAAATTCTTCTTCTATGTTTTTTATATTTTTATAATAATTAATACTTTGTTTTATTTGTTCATGGCTTCTAGCATAACCATTAATTAAATATACAGTAATAGTTTTTGATGGTTTAATATCTATATTTTTTGAAATTGACATTATATTATCTATATTATTTTCTAATTTATTATTAAGGGCACCATTTTTTATATTATTGTCTTCATCAAACAGACTGTTTCTTAAAGATGTATATGTAGTATTAGTTGAATTTGGTGCTACTAAATTAGAAAACATATAGTTTGTTTTTTTACATCTATTAGCTATTAAAGTATCTAGTTTTTTATCATAAATTGTATTTATAAATACATTATTATTTAATAATAAGTCAGAAGTAGAATCCATTAATAAAACTTCACTATAAGATATAAGATTTATATTTTTACAAGTCTTACTATTATTAGTAATATTAATTTTTTGTATCTCTAAGTTATGATTATTAGAAACTATAATATCTGTATTTATTTCTATATCGTCATAACAAGATGAAAACTTAGCCTTAGTATTTGTAAATTTATAATCATTAGAAATATTTACATAAGTATTATCGTTATCAATTATGTATAATTTATTAATATCTTTTTTATTTAGTCTGATATTTTTATATTGATAAAGTGCTGTTTTTCTATTATTTAAAATAACAGTATAATTACCATTAGATAGTACTAAATTACTAAGATTATTATTAGTAGATGATGATAATATGATATGTTCTTTAGAGTTATTATTAACTACACTATTTGAAAATGTAACATTTTTATTTTTAAATTTTTTTATAGTACCAATATTTAAATACATTTTAATAAGCTCTAATTTATTAATTTTTTCATCTTCTACTACATTTGAAAAGGCAGTAGTGAATTTTTCTATATCAAGTATAGAATTTTCTAAATTAATGGGTAGATTTTTATTTTTTCTTATAATTATATATTTATCATTAACAGGATGTTTTATCGCACCAATAAAATCAAATATATCATTGATACTTAAGAAATTGTTATAATTATTCATTATGATATATTTAGATAATATATTACTATCCATTGTATTAATAAATATAGTACTATTTTCATTTTTTTTACCATTAAGTAGAAGTGACAAATTATTCATAAGTAGATAATCATTATCGAAGGATTTATTAAAACAAATAAAGTTAAATAGTGAATCATCAGTTTTATTATTAATATCAGAAATTTTTGATTTTATATAAGAAATAACATCAATATCTAAATTATTATCAGTAACTAATATATAATAAAATTTTTTATTATTTAACTGTTCATAGTATGATAAAAATTTATTAAGTATAATATCAACTTTTTCTATAGTTAATTTTTTATCATAGACTATAATACTTGTTGAAAAATCTATTTTTAATTTATCTTTATAATCAAGTATTGGTAAATAAGAGAAAAATTTTAGTTTATAGCCAATATGTGATTGATTATTGCAAACAAACTCTAACATATTTTTACTATATGTAGATTTACATAATTTTTCTCTATAGACTAATTTTGATTCAAAAATCATATTTTTATAAGTTTTGTCTTTAAGTAAAGCTTTTTCTACCTTACTAATATTTTTTACTAGAAAATAATCATTAGTTTTTAATATTAAGTTAATGCCATTAATTATATTTTCTACTATAATATTATTTTCTATATAATCATTTTTTTCTGAACTAAAAATTTCATCTATAGATATTTTATTTTCATATAAACTTTTATTAAATTTCTTTAATAATTTATTATCATATTTTATTTTTTTATAAAGTGTAGTTAAAAAATTATTATTGTTTTTAAATTTAGGTATAACTTTTTCAAGGTCATAAAAATCTTTGCTTCTATTAATTACTAATCTATTATTTAACTTTTCTTTATCAATTAAACATAAATCATAAAGTTTTGAAATATATAAAAATATTAAATTTATTTTTATACTGTTGATGTCATTATATGATAGATATATTTTTTCTTCTGTTTGATACTTATTAAATTCACTAATTAAATCTGGAATGGTAATATTATATTTATATTTGGTTACAACGTCTTTTAAAAAATAAAAAATTCTATTTTCCTTATTATTAAACTTACTTTCTTTAACAAATAAATAAGAATCATTAATTAAAGAAAAATTATCAATTATCATCTTTTCTATTTCACTAACTTCACATGATGAAATAGTAATTAATTTTTCTTGATAATTTTTAATAAATTTAAAATCTTTATAGAATCTCTTTACCATTTTCTTCACCATAAAAATTATACCATAAAATATATCTATTTAACAGTGTTAAAGCAAAATAAAAAGCCCATAATTGGACTTAATTTTTAAATGGCGGAGCAGGAGAGATTTGAACTCTCGCGCCAGTTGCCCGACCTACACCCTTAGCAGGGGCGCCTCTTCAACCACTTGAGTACTGCTCCAGTTGCAAATATAATATTACATTAATTTTATTATTATGTCAATAAATAAAATTAACTTTATTTTTATTTTATCCATAAATTAAGAAAATATTAAAAAAAACTCCATACGGAGTAAGTTCAAAATTTGGTGACCAGTACGGAATTCGAATCCGTGAATGCTGCCGTGAAAGGGCAGTGTGT
>CAJMSU010000020.1 GCA_905216155.1 uncultured bacterium | reverse complement strand
TATATATTTATAATCATTTTCATTTGCTTTTTCTAAATAGTAAACAGCTTCTTCTTCTACTTTCTTAAATCCAAAACATTCTGCATCACTTTCTATATTATGAATCATTGTATTTATTTGTTCTATATCTTCTTTATTTATTGCTTCTTTCAATCTTATTATTTTATTTGGACTTGATAATAACCATGATCTTAACATTTCATTATATGTTTTTTCATCATCAAAATATTCTAATGCCCCAGCTACATCTATATCATTATTCTTTAATGAATTTATATCTCTTGGAATTATATCATTAAATTCTACTATCTCTTCTTTCTCTTCATTTTTATCTGCTTCTAAAAATATAGTATCAAGTAATGTTTTTATTTGTCCTTTATTAAATGGTTTTGCTAAATATCCTGCAAACCCTTCTTTTATATATTTCTCTTTTGCTCCTGCTATTGCATCGGCTGTTAAGGCTATTACTGGTGTTTTAAAGTTCTTATCTTCTTTTAATTTTCTTAGAGCTGTTTCTCCACTCATTACTGGCATCATTATATCCATTAATATTAAATCATATGGACCTTTACTTACTACTTTATTTACACACTCTTCTCCATTTTCTGCTTCATCTATAGAAAAATTAAAGTCTTGTACTGCTCTTTTTGCTACCTTTATATTTAATTTATTATCATCTACTATTAATAATTTCTTTCCAGAATAATTATAACTTTTCTTTTCTAATAGTATTTTACCTGTTTGTTCTAATTCTTTATCGGTCATTGGTTTTTCCATTTTGGATATTTTCTGTGGAAGTTGAACCATAAACAAAGATCCTTTACCAAATCTACTCTCTACATTTATTTTTCCACCCATCATTTCCACTAACTTTTTAGTAATTGCAAGACCAAGCCCTGTTCCTTCTGTTGTTGTATTTCTCTCAACGTCAAGTCGTTCAAATTTAGTAAATAATTTTTCTATATCTTCTTTTCTTATACCTCTTCCTGTATCTTGTACACTAATTATTAAAGTTGTTTTATCATTATCATTTATACATCTTGCATTTACTTCTATACTACCTTTTTCTGTATACTTAATAGCGTTAGATAATAAATTATTAATTATCTCTTTTACATGTCCTTTATCACCTATTAATTCGTATGGAATATCTTCTGCAATATTTACTTTATAATTAATATCTTTTTCTCCGATTCTAACAGCATTAATACGAGTAAGAGTTTCTAATTCTTCTTTAAAATTATATGGTACTTCAACTATTTCCATTTTATTACTTTCAATTTTATTAATATCCATGATATTACCTACTATTTCCAGTAATGTATTAGAAGCAGATACAACATCATCTAAGTCTTCTTTCATATCACTGGGACAATTACCACGAGACTTCATATCTTCTGATAAACCAACAATAGCATTTAAAGGTGTTCTAATTTCATGTGACATACTAGATAGAAAATCACTTTTAGCACGATTAGCTTTTTCTGCTTGTTCCCTGGCAAGATCAAGTTGAGCGATCATTTTAACATCTGGATTTTCTATAGTATGGTACATTATTAGAATAACATATGACATTATAAATGGTTCAATTATTAATTGTGGAATGTATTTTCTCAAAATTATACCAATTATTGCTAAAAAAATTAAAGTGTATAATGGTAAATACTTTTTATTCGTAATATTCTTTATATCTTTTACAGCAGAGTATATGACAGAAATAATTATACCAATTGCAAATAAAATAATAATAGCATAGGCAACTTCTGGTGATAATCCACTTGAATCTATACTTGTATCAGTAATAATAGGAACATTAGGTAATACTAAAACAAGTAATGAGGATATTAAAACTACAGTATAGCATACAATATTCAACAGTTTAATATTTTTAACTTTAAAGGAAATACTATAAACATAATAAAACATTAATACTACCCATAAAAGAATCATAACCATATCAATTTTTTGCAAAATGCTAAATATAAGTACATTTCCGTTAGTTCTAATATATATTATTCCTAGTATATCAAAAATACACTCTATTAAGTTAACTATAACTAGCCAAGAAAAAATCTTTGTTTCTTTATTTTCAATTGTTTTTTTTGAAAAAAACATTAAAAGTACTAAAATTGTAATAAATAAAGCTGCGATAGGAAAAAAAGTTGCAACCATAAAATCACCTTACCTTATGTAAATTATCATATATTTTTTTATTAATAGAATCTTGAACTTCATTTGGTAATGATAAATCTTTTCTAAAAATAAATGCATTATTCTTATTTAATTTAATATTTTTAAGATATAAAAAAGCTTCTTTCGCTAAGGTTACATTTTTAACTTTGAATGTTCTATGATTAATAATATCTTCATCATAAAATGGTTTGTTTTCTCTTTTATTAAACCATTCATAAAGTCTTTTATCAACATTTTTTTTATTTTGCAGTGCATAATTTTTAATATTTTTTCTCTCTTCTTTTGGGATTTTTTCAATAATTTCCCATTTTAATGTAGCCATGGTATCACGTAATTCCATTTTTTTTAGTTCAATATACTCTTTTTCATAATCTTCATCTAGAATATCTGGTACTTTAAAATTATGACCTATGTTGACAAAAAAGTTATTATCATATTGTTCAATTGCAACTGGAATTATATCACATCCTGTTTCTTTGGCCATTTTTATAGTTCCTGGGAATAAAGGAAGCATTAATAAATTTGGTGTTAAATTCCAAACTCCTTCAGGGTATATTAATAAATTATGACCTTTATTTAATAATTCGATTGAGGTATCCATTGCAACTTTTCTATCTGTTTTATTTTCAGTATCACAATATACAATACCATTTAGTCCTAGTAAAAAACCATCAGCAGTTCTATAACTAGTTTCTGGATCACCAGCAAATGGTATTTGATGTTTTCTTATTGCTTCACTTACAATTTGATAATCGAATTTGCCAATATGAGTTACAGCATAAATAACAGGCTTATCTGTTATATTACTTTTATCATTAATGATTGTTAATGTTTGTTTATTTATATACTTGCGATCAAACTCCATAAGTTTTATTAAAATTGGATGTATAGCACTACGCCATTTTAATCCTTTAACAGATTTACCATTATCGTGTTTATATTTTCTTTTTGCGTTATAATAGTCTGGCAATTCATCACGTTTTAATAATATTTCTCTCCAAAAAGGTAATGGTTTAAAATTGTTATCATTTTTCATATAACTCTCCTTATTCATTTATTATATTTGAAATATCTCTTATCAATAAATTTCCTTCTTTTGTTGGATAGCAACCAAAGTCATGTCCTTGACATTTATATTCAATATAATTGTGATCAATTCCTTGTTTATCAAGAAAATTAGACAATTTTTTACAATCAGGTTTTAAGATGTCATAGGATCCAGTCATAATAGTAATCTTAGGTAAATTTGTGAAATCACCATACATTGGACTAATTCTAGGATCTTTTATATTTTTATCTTTTGCCCATAATAATCCACAATATCTGTTACCTTCTATACTGGATAAATTATCCAGTTTCTCTGAATTTAATAATTCTGGATTTGACATAGACAAATCTATCCATGGTGATAACATCAAGATATTTTTAGGGGTAGGTATATTTTTATCTCTCAGATACATTGCATAGGATAAAATAAATCCACCTCCACTAGAGTCACCTAAAAAATTAATATTATCACATTTATTTAATAAACATTTATATAATTTATTTATTAACTTATACATAATTTTATAATTACCATCAGGTATTAAGGGATATCTAGGAACAATAAGGGTAGAGTTAGTATTATCTGCTATTTTTTTAGCAAAATTCAACTGATATTTAATTGCTTCTTCAAGAAAAGATCCACCATGAATATATAATAAAAATTTTCCATTATTATCATTTATTGTACCATTGTAACTATATACATCCATATATGGAAAGTTTTCTTTATAAAAGGATAGTTTATTATATAGATTATACTTTTTTTTCGTAATTTGATATTTATCTATGAATTTTTTTATGTTATCTTCGGTGGCATAATTATTCTTAGCACTAGAAAATTTAAATAAAAAATTAATAATTTTACTAAAAAAAGATACTTTATTATAATTTTTTTTCATTTTATCACCCTGACTGTTAAATTGTATCATAAAATAAGAAAAGTAACAATATAATTTATATTGTTATCTTATGTATTAATATAATTAAAAAAAGTTCTTAGTGAACTTCTTATATTGTCGGATACACATTTGGACCAATTGGTAATCCTATTAAATACCAGCCAATTACAAGTAATATCCAAGTAACTGCCATTATTAGGAAATATGGTGTAATCATTTTTAATGATTTTCTTATTGTTATTGGTCTAGATTTATTTAGATTATAAAGATTTAAATAACCTATATATATTGCGAATGATGCTAATATTGGGGTATATCCATTTGTGATAGAATTACCTATTCTCATAACTATTTGAGCAAATTGTGCTGATATATTTGATTGCATAAACATTGGAACAACTACTGGTGAGAAAATCATCCATTTAGTTGCTGGTGATGTTAAGAATATATTAGCTATAGCTATAAGTATAAGTGTAATTACTATTAATGGTATTCCTGTGAAGTTTAAATGTGATAATAAATCTGCTAACCATGATGTAATAATTATTCCTATATTTGTTTGCTTGTATACTGCTAAAAATTGGGATACTACAAATATTAAGACAAATATATAAGATGCTTTAGAAAAGTTTTTACCTATATCCTCTATTAATTGTTTATCATTTTTTATTGATTTTGATCCTATTCCATATGCTAGACCTGTTAGTAAGAAGAAAATTGATACCATGAATGTAAATCCATCTTGGAAGTATGATGTTTCTCCAAACAATTGTGTTGTATATGTTTTTTGTTTCATGTCAAGAAGTATTCCTGATTTTGGTAGTCCAGGTATTAACATATAGGCAAATAATAATAGTAATATAATTGCCATAATTAAAGCTTTTTGTAGACCTTTTTTTTCTCTTCTTTCTCTTTCAATTTTCTTTTGTTCTTCTTCTTCTAAATTTATAACTCTATATTGTTCTGTTTTTGCAAATTCTTCTTCTTTTTTATATTTTCCAATTTTTGGTGCAATTAATTTTTCTATAATAAGTGTTCCAACAATTGATGTTACAATAGATGCTACTATTATAAATATAAGATTTGATGTTAAGGCAATATGTGTTGAATCATCTATTAACATAGCTGCTGTTTTTGTAAAATCCATCAATGATATTTCCATAGTTCCAACAAAAAGTGTTACTCCATAGCCAAATGAAACTCCACAGAATGCTGTTATTATTCCTAAAATTGGATTTCTTCCATTTATGAAATATACTAGAGCTACTAATGGAATTAGTATTGCATAACCAACTTCATTTATAAGTGATGATATTGTTGCTATAAAAAGGACTAAAAAAGTAAGTGTTGATTTAGGTAGCTTTTTTAAATGCCTTTTATTAAATGCTTCTATAAAACCAGTTGATTCTGCTACTGTTAATCCTATTAATGATATCAATAGTGTTCCTAATGGGGCAAAACTTAAAAAGTTTTTTAGGGCATTTCCTATGATAAATTTTAATCCATTAAAACTCAACATGTTTTCTACTGCTACTAAGGTTGGTTCTAATTGATTTGTTGTTTCATTGATAACATTGTATGTTGCTTGCATTTGAAATGCAGATAAAATAGCACTAATAACCATTATACCTATGGTTAGGAATAAAAACATTGTTATCGGATGAAAATAAAATTTTTTTAATTTTAATTTTTTCTTTTCTTGCATATATATCCCTTCTATATTATTTTCTTTATTTTTTTATTAAATTCTATTCTAGGAATTAATACTGTTCTTCCACAATTTAAACATTGTATTTTTATATCAGCACCTAATCTTGTTATTTGCCATTCATTACTTCCACATGGATGAGCTTTTTTCATAACTACTTTTGTGCCAAGTGTATAATCTAATTTTTTATTTTCCATTATGCACCTCAATTTGTTGATAAGGAATTTCTATATTATTATTATCAAATTCTTTCTTTATAGCTTTTCTTAATTGTCTTTCTACTTCAAATTCTTGTGCTGCTGCTGTTTCTTGAACAACTCTATACTTAACACTTGATTCATCTAAATTTTCTATACCTAATACTTGCATTTTTCCTTTGGCTTTACTTATTGTTCCTTCTAATTTATCAGCTAAGTTTAAAAGTATTTCTTCTACTTTATCTGGATTGCAATCATAACTTACATTTATATCTAAAACTGCAAGTGAAGTATGAAGACTATAATTAATTAAGTTATCCATATTATGATTTGCAATTATTTTAGTTGCACCTTTATAATTTCTAATTCTTGTTGTTTTTAGACCAATAAAAATTACTTCTCCTCTAAAATTATCTACTTCAATTATATCTCCTATTTCATACTGATTTTCTGTTATTATTGAAAAACCAGCAATTAGATCTTTTGCTAAATCTTGAAAAGCTAGTCCTATTATTGCAGTTGTTATTCCTAGTCCTGCAACAATTGATTTTACATTTACTCCAAAAGCACTTAATATTGCTAATATTTCTATTATTACTATTACATATTTTATTATGTTTAAAATCATTATATGAAGGGTTTTGGTTTTTTGTTTTTGTTGCTTTGTTAGGTTTTTACCTGTTTGTGAAATCTTGTTAAAACACCTTTTAATTAGATAGTATACAATCATTCCCATAATAATATAAATTATTGGTGCTAAGATATGTTCAAGATTTATCGTTTTATCAAATATTTGAAACATTCTTGTTCCTCCTAATCTATATTCATAATTTCTAATAATCTATTTAAATCTTTTGTATTTTCAAAACTTATTTCTATTTTTTTAGGTTTTATTTTTACTTTTGTACCTAATTTTTCGCATAAATCATCTTGTAAATATTGATATTCATTTACTTTATCTTGAGATTTTTTTATTTTATGTGTTCTTTCAAACTTTTCTCCTGATTTTGTTAGGTCTTCTAGTTGTCTAACACTTAAACCTTCATCAACCACTTTTTTTGCTAGATTTCTTTGTTGTTCTTGATCTTCTAGTTTACTTAATACTCTAGCGTGACCCATTGTTATTTTCTTTGAAGATATTAAATCTTGTATATCTTTTGGTAGATGTAAAAGACCTATCATATTAGTAATATGACTTCTACTTTTTCCTAATCTTTTTGCTAAATCTTCCTGTGTTAAAGATAATGTGTCTAATAGTTTTTTGTATGCAAGTGATTCTTCTATAGCATTTAAGTTTTCCCTTTGTAAATTTTCAAGTAAAGCAATTTCCATCATTTCTGAATCTGTAAAATTTCTTATTATGGCAGGAATTTCTTCTAATCCAGCTAGTGTTGATGCTTTTACTCTACGTTCTCCTGCTATTATTTCATATCCTTTTATACTCTTTTTGATAATAATTGGTTGAAATACTCCATGTTCTTTTATAGATGAAGCTAGTTCTTCTAGAGCTTCTTGATCAAAAACTTGTCTTGGTTGATATGGATTGCTTCTTAAATCAGAAATTTTAACCATTGTTATTTCTTCTTTTGGTGTTTCAGTTAAAATTTTTTCTTCCATTTTATCATATGCTATTGGTTCATTATAAAATAATTCTTCTAATCCTCTTCCTAATGCTCTTCTTTTATTATTTTCCATTTCTTTCAATCACTTCCTTCGCTAAATTTAAATAAGCTTCTGATCCTCTACTTTTTGGATCATATGCAATTATTGGTTCTCCGTGCGATGGTGCTTCTGTTAATCTTACTAATCTTGGAATTATTGTATTATAAACTTTTTCTTTAAAGAATTTTCTTATATCATCTACTACTTCAAATCCTAGATTTGTTCTAGAATCTAGCATTGTCAATAGTACTCCTTCTATATCTAATGTAGGATTAAGACTTTTCTGTGCTAACATAATTGTCTTTAGTAGTTGTGTAATTCCTTCTAGAGCAAAAAATTCACATTGCACTGGAATTATTACAGAATTTGATGCTGTTAGGGCATTTGTTGTAATAAGTCCTAATGATGGTGGACAATCAATAATTATAAAATCAAAGCTTTCTTTAATATCAGCTAAATGTCTTTTTAGTTGTTCACCTTTTTGAAAATTAGTATCGTGTTGACTTTTTTCTACTAATTCTATATCTAATCCTGCTAAATTAATGGTTGCTGGTAAAACATATAAATTTTTATATTTTGTTTTAACCATTGCTTCTTCTATTTTGCATTCATCTATTAGTACATCATAAGCACTTTTTTCTATATCACCTTTATTTATACCTACACCTGTTGTAGTATTTCCTTGAGGGTCTAAGTCTATTAATAGAACTTTTTTACCTAATACTGCCAATGATGCAGAAAGATTTATACTTGTTGTGGTTTTACCTACTCCACCTTTTTGATTTACTAACGAAATAATCTTTCCCATCTTATCACCCATTTCAATTTTTACTTAATACATTGTATCAAAAAATAACTACTTTTTAAATGCTTTTATTAAAAAAAGTAGATATTTGTCTACTTTTCTTCTGTTTTTTCTATCTTAATTATTATTTGGTATGATTTAGGAAAACTCATTTCATCTAGTTCAGCTTTTAAATTATGATTGTTGAATTTTGATACTAAATTTCTAGTCATATCTACTGCTTCTTGTACTGTGTAATCTTTATCATCATCTTCTACTATAATAGATTCATTGTTGATTAATTCATTACTTGTTGTTTGATTGTTTGAACTGTTAGTTAATTCTGAAAGCGGAATTGTATTTGTATCTTTAGTTTGTATTTCTGATGGAAGATTTACAGGTATTAGGTCTGGAGTTTTAAAGTAATCTTCTGATTTTTTAATATTTTGATTTTCTAGATCTTGTTTTACTATACTTTCTGCTGGTGTAATAAATTTATAATCATTTTCTTCTTGTTGATTATTAGAATTTGGATTTATATTTAATAGACTATCTAAATTTCCAAGTGATTGAGAATTTTTATTAAGATCGGTAGAATTTTCTTTTATATCATTTATATCTATAGGTTTTTCATTTTCATTGTTACCAACGATATTAACACCTATGTTTTTATCCTTATCATCATCTATTTCACCATAGTTTATAAATTTATTTGATGTTTGTTCTTCTCCTTCAGGTGGTGCGATTACAATTTTGCCATAATTTTCTTTATCTTTTGGTAATTCTGCAGTTGGAGCTAATGTGTCATTTTTTACAAAATCTGATTGAGATACTGTTATATCAGGAATAGCTACTACATTGGCATTTTGTGTTTGTTGTTCTATTTTATCTTCAAATTCATCTTTTATCATTTTTTCTAACTTTCTAACAGGTATCCTTTCATTTATTATTTTATTTAAATATTCTTTTTGTTTTTTAGCATCTGGTACATTTAAAAGGGCTCTTGCATGTCGTTCTGATATTCTTTCTTTTAAAACTGCATCTTGTATTTCATCTGGTAAATTTAAAAGTCTTATCTTATTAGCAACTGCTGATTGACTTTTTCCCATTGTTTTTGCTAATTCTTCTTGTGTCATTTCATCTAATTCAAGAATTTTTTGATAGGTTCTTGCTTCTTCTATAGCATTTAAATTTTTTCTTTGTAAGTTTTCTAGTAATGCCACTTTTGAACTTTCTTTATCATCTAATTGTCTAACGATTGCTGGTATTTTAGTAAGACCTGCTAGAGCAGAGGCTTTATATCTTCTTTCTCCTGCTATTATTTCATATTTTCCGTTAACATTCCTTACTATAATTGGTTGTATAACACCATGTTCTTTTATTGATACAGCTAATTCCTTTAGAGCTCTTTCATCAAATACTTCTCTTGGTTGAAATCTGTTAGGAATTATATCATCTAAATGTAAAAAGACAATTTCATCTTTTGTATTTTCATTCATTTTGACATCCCTCATTTTATTCTTTTTATTTTACCTATATTATCATTATAAACTAAAACTTCTTAACTTGCAAACTTTATTGTATTTAAAAAATAGATATTTTACAATATCTACTTGTTTTTTATTACTACTAAACTTCTTTCACTGTTTTCTTTTGGAAGCTGGAATTTTTCTATTTTTATGATTTTATACTTTCTTGATAATTTTTTTTCAATTGGTTTTGTTAACTCATTATCAATATTTCCTTTCATAGCAATGAATATTCCTTTTTTATTTACTAAGTGCATTGTATATTTTACTAAAGTTTCTATATTAGCAACGGCACGTGAAGTTACTACATCAAAGGTTTCTTTATAATCTTCACCTCTTGTATGAATGGCTTTTATATCTTTTAAATTTAACTCTTTTGTTATTTGATTTAGGTAATTTATTCTTTTTTGAAGAGAATCAACTAATGTTATTTTTAAATTAGGATAAACTATTTTTAAAACAATCCCAGGAAAACCTGCTCCTGTTCCTACATCACATAATGTATCTATTTTAGATAAATCTATTACTTTTGCTATAGTAAGACTATCATAAAAATGTTTCAAATAGACATCTTCTTTGTCTGTTATTCTTGTTAAGTTTATTTGCTTGTTCCATTCTATTAGTAATTGATAAAATTTTTCTAACTGAGATTTTTGTTCTTTTGTTAATTCTATATTTATTTTTTTTAATTCTTCTAGAAATTCATTGTTATTCATTATTATTCATCCTTTTTAAATAAACCATTAAAATAGAAATATCTGCTGGATTAACACCACTAATTCTTAAGGCTTGAGCAATAGTAGTTGGTCTTATTTCATTAAGTTTTTGTCTTGCTTCACTAGCAATATTTGGAATATTATCATAATCTATGTCATTAGGTATTAGTTTTTTCTCTAAATCTAACATTTTTTGTGCTTCTTTATTTGCTTTTGCAATATATCCTTGATATTTTGTATTTATTTCTACTTGTTGTAATACTTCATTGTCATAGTCTAAATTTATAAAATGCTTTATGTTTTCTATTGAAATTTCTGGTCTTTTTAATAAATCATATAAAGTAATTCCATCTTTTAATATTGAACTATTAATTGATTCAAGATAATCATTTACTTCTTTTTTAGGGGTAATTTTATTTTCTTTTAAAATAGTATATGCATCTTCTATATTTTGCTTTTTCTGATTAAATTCACGATATTTTTCTTCTGATATTAAGCCAACTTGATACCCATAATCTCTAAGTCTTATATCGGCATTATCATGTCTTAATAATAGACGATATTCTGCACGTGATGTTAATAATCTATATGGATCTTTTACTCCTTTGGTTACTAAATCATCAATTAAAACACCTATATATGACTCATTTCTTTTTAATATTAATGGATCTTTGTTTTCTAATTTTAATGCTGCATTTATACCGGCTATTAACCCTTGACCTGCAGCTTCTTCATAACCACTTGTACCATTGATTTGACCTGCAGTATATAATCCTTCAATTATTTTTGATTCTAGACTCTGTTTTAATTGTTTAGAATCTATTGCATCATATTCAATTGCATAAGCGTATTTTATTATTTTGGCATGTTCTAGTCCTTTTAGACTATGTACCATTTCTTCTTGAATATTTTCTGGCATACTTGTAGAAAATCCTTGTATGTAAATAGTATTTCCATAATCTTTATCATCTGCAATATTACTTTCTGGCTCTAAGAATAATTGATGGCGTTCTTTATTACTGAATCTTACTACTTTGTCTTCTATTGATGGACAATATCTAGGACCTACTCCTTCTACATATCCTCCATACATACTTGATTCTTTTAAGTGATCTTTAATAATTTGATGAGTTTTATCATTTGTATATATTAAGTGACATGGTGTTTGATTTTTGTAATCATAATATATTTTATTGTCATATGAAAATGACAGCTGTTTATCATCACCCGGCTCTATAGATGTTTTCTCATAATCAATTGTTGTTTTATCTATTCGTGGTGGTGTACCTGTTTTAAGTCTTAAGATATTAAATCCTAATTCTTTTAACTTTGTTGATAAAAATTTAGAATCTCTTTCTCCGTGAGGTCCTCCAGCTTTCTTATTTGCTCCTACTAATATCATTCCACGTAGATATGTACCTGTTGTTAATACTACAACATCTGCTTCTATTTTAGTATGATCTTCTAGGATAACACCTTTAATTTTGCTATTTTCTACTATTAAATCTTCAACTAATGATTCTTTTATATCTAAATTTTTTTCTTGTTTTAGTGTTTTTAACATTTCTTTTGGATATATATTTTTATCTTCTTGAGCACGCAAGGCTTGAACTGCTGGACCTTTTTTGGTATTTAACATTTTTATTTGAATTGCAGCCTTATCTGCATTTTTTCCCATTTCTCCACCTAAAGCATCTATTTCTCTTACAACTATTCCTTTTGCTGGTCCACCTATTGCTGGATTACATGGCATATCTGCAATATTTTCTATACTACCTGTTATTAATAATGTTTTATGTCCTTTTCTAGCTATGGCTAAGGATGCTTCACATCCTGCATGTCCTCCACCTACTACTATTGCTTCATAATTCATATTTATCACTACTTTCTTTTTTTATAAATTAGCTTATTTTCCTACACAAAATCTTTCAAATAAATTATCTATTATTTCATCACTATAAGTTTTACCCGTTATTTCACCAAGTATATCAAAGCAATCTCTTAAATCTATTTCAATCATATCAATTGGTAAATTATCATGTAAAGCAGTTTCAACATCAATTAATTTTTGGTAGGCATTTTTAGCAAGAGATATTTGTCTTACGTTGGTTAAGTAATTATAATCCTTAGTAGATATTTGTTCTAAATTAAACATTTCCTTTATTTTATTTTTTAAATCATCAATTCCTTCTAAATTATTTGTATTTGTACTTACTAAGTTGTATTCTTTTAGTTTTTCTATTTCTATTTTTCTTTCTAAATCATTTTTATTAATAACCACAATGGTATTTTTATTTTTTGTTTTTTCTAGTAATTCTAAATCTTCAGTGGTTAATTTTTCATTATTATTTAAAACTACTATTACTAGGTCAGCTTTATCAATTAAGCCAAGACTTTTTTCTACTCCTATTTTTTCTACTTTATCTTCTGTTTCTCTAATTCCGGCAGTATCTATTATATTTAACATAATATTATCAAGCATTACTTGTCCTTCTACTATATCTCTTGTTGTTCCTGCTATATCTGTTACTATGGCTTTATCTTCATCTAAGAATTTATTTAAAATACTACTTTTTCCTACGTTTGGTCGCCCTATTATAAGAGTATCAATACCATTTTTAATTATTTTACTGTTTTCACTTTCTTTTATTATATTTTCTAACTCATTTTTCATCTGCTTTGTTTCTTCTTTTATTTTTTCTAAGGTAATAACTTCAATATCATAATACTCAGGGTAATCTATATTGACTTCTATTGAAGAAATTAATTGTTTTATTTTATCTCTAAAATTATCTACTAAAGCTGCTGTTTTTCCTTGAAGACCATTTATTGCTAATTTTCTAGCTGTTTCTGTTTTACTTTCTAATAAATCCATAACTGCTTCTGACTTTGTTAGGTCGATTCTTCCATTTAGGAATGCTCTTTTTGTAAATTCTCCAGGTTCAGCTAGTCTTGCTCCATGTTGTAAAATAACTTCTAAAACTTTATTTGTTGATGTTATTCCACCATGACAATTAATTTCTACTATATCTTCTGTTGTATAAGTACTGGGAGCTCTCATTACTGTTATTAATACTTCATCTATTATTTCATTATTTTCTTTTATAAAACCATAATTTATAGTATGGGTTGAAACTTTATTTAAGTCTTTACCACTAAAAATACTATTTGCAATTGAGATAGCCTTATTTCCACTTATTCTAATAATAGAAATGGCACCTACTCCTAGGGCTGTAGATATAGCGACAATTGTATCATTCATATAGTACACTCCTTTTTTTCCTCTATATTATAGCACAAATATTTTATTTTTATATAAAAAAGAAGAACTTAATCTTCTTTTGGTTTTATTACTACACATCTGTTTGGTTCTTCTCCAACACTTTCTGTGTAAACATATTTATTTTTTGATAAAGTATTGTGAATTATTCTTCTTTCATAAGAATTCATTGAATCTAATTTTGCTTCTACTTTGCTGTCTTTTACTTCTCTTGCTATATTTTTTGCTAGTCTTTCTAATTGTTTATCATGTTTTTCTTTATATGAATTAACATCTATTAAGAATTTGAAATTTTTTCCTAGTTCTTTTTTTATGTATTGACTAACTATTATTGACAAAGCTTGAAGATTTTTACCATTTTTTCCAATTAATAGTGAATCATTATCAGAGTAAATTGTATATGTTGGTATATCTTCTTTTGTTTTTACTTCTACATTAGCAGTAAATCCTAGATTTTTTAAAAGTTTTATTAGATAATCTTTTATTTCTTTTGTAACTTCTCTTTTTTCTATTACTTCAATTTCTATCTTTTTACTTTTAAATAAACCTGTTTTTATTTCTTCTTTTTCTTTAATAATTAAGTTTTCTTGTAATTCTTGCAAATCAATTATTGCATTATTTATTGCTTCTTCTTTTGTTTTTCCTATATAACTATGCTTTTCCATTTGCTTCTTTACTCCTTTTTACTAATATATTTTGAATTATTGTAAATAAATTTGATGTAACCCAATATATACCTAAAGCTGATGGCATGAATAATGCTGTTATAATTATCATTACACTCATCATTGTTGGCATCATTTTCATATTTGGATCAGATGTATTTCCTGTTACATTCATTTTTAGTGAATAGAATGTTGTTAAGGCTATCAAAATTATTAGTATTAAATAAGGAATAATTTTAGCTGTTGTTATACCTACTGATATAGTTGTACCTAATTGTAATCCTAAGAACTTATCCTCAAATATAGCTGGTGTTCTTTGTACAGCTTCAAAGAATGCTATAAATAAAGGAAGTTGTATTAGAGAAAATAAGCAACCTGACATAGGACTTATATTATATTTTTTGTAGACCATCATCATTTCTTGACTTTGTTTCATCATTGATTCTTGATCTTGTTTATTTTTATATTTCTTTTGAATTCTATCAAGTTCTGGTTGAGCACGCTTCATTAATTCAGACTGTAGAGCTGTTTTTTTAGTAACTGGGAATGCAATTAATCTTATTAAAATACTGATTATTATTAATGAAATTGCATAGTTTCCTACTTTTTTTCCTAAAAGTAATAAGATAAATGCTAATGGTTTTACAAAAATGCTTGTCCATAAGCCTTCATATTTTCCGGATGTTACTTTAAAATTATCACATGTTGGTAATTTTTCTAATTTAACTCCATTTTTTTTGTACTGTTTTATTGTTTCTTTATTTGTTGGTCTACAGATAATATTTTCTGTTAAGTTTTGACCTGTTACTTCATTTCTTATTGGTTTTTTATTAGAATCAGTTAGTGTCTTTGTACATCCTGTTGATATAAGTAATAATACTAAAACTAATAAAACTTTTAATTTATTTTGTTTTTTCTTCATACTTAATCCTTTCTTTTTTATATAATAACTCTTCTAAGGCTTTATTTAATTCGCTATAAGTATTGTCTTTTGCATATTTTCTTAAAATAATAATATAATCATTAGTAGTTATTTTTTCTTTATTTAAATGATCAATAATTGCTCTTATTTTTCTTTTCATTTTATTTCTATATACTGCATTACCTAGTTTTTTGCCAACAGATATTCCAAATCTACTATAAGGAAGATTATTATTTTCCTTATATATAATGAAACTTTTGTTTTTTATTGAGTTATTTTTGTTAATTATTCTATCAAAGTCATATTGATTTTTCACTATGTATAATTTTTTCATCTGTTTCACCTATCTTTAATAGTAAAAAACCACTGTGAAACCAGCGGTATATTATTTGCAAAGTCTTTTGCGTCCTTTGCGACGACGACGATTTAAAATGTTTGTTTTTTTACGTGCAAAAAATCCTAATCTTTTTGATTTCTTACGATTATTTGGTTGATATGTTCTTTTCATTGCTTCCACCTCCAGACATAAATCTACATTATTATAATAATATATTTACGATTTTGTCAATTAAATTTGGTTTTTTTCTTGCTTTTTTAAAATAATTCACAGAATTCACAGATATGTGGAAAATAAAAAGCACAGTTGTTAATTAAAATCTGTGGAAAATGTGGAAAACTTATATTTTTCTTTTTATAGTTATATTTTATCTGTTGATAATTTTGTGGATAAGTTGTTGAAAAAAAATTTTTTTAATTTTTTATTTATTTTTTCAACAATTTAAGTTAGAATATTGGTAGTTAATTTATCTTGTGGGGAGATGGTGGAATGAACGTTGATGTTTTATGGTCAAATTTTTTAGTTCAAATAAAAAACGATTTAACTTCACTATCTTTTGATACCTGGTTTAAGGATACTAAATTATACAAATTAGAGGATGGAAAAGCCTATATAATAGTTCCTATGCCAATACATAAAAAACATTTATCTGATAACTATGGTGATTTAATATTAAATAAACTTAATGAAATAACGGGTACTAATTTTGAACTTCTATTTTTATTAAAAGAGGAAATTGATGAAGAAGAGAAGAAAAATAAAAAAAATGTACCAATAGTAGAACAAAGTATAAATGATGGAGTTCCAAAGAATTTTACTCATTCAAATTTAAAAAGTAAGTATACTTTTGAAAATTTTATTGTTGGTAATAGTAATAAATTTGCTCAGGCTGCTGCTTTATCAGTTGCAGAAAACCCTGGAAATATGTATAATCCACTTTTTATTTATGGAAATAGTGGATTAGGTAAAACTCATTTAATGCATGCTATTGGTAATTATATAGTAAACAATAGTAATAGAAAGGTACTTTATGTAACGAGTGACCAATTTATTCAGGATTTTATTGGTATCAATAAAAAGGATGATAAAGGAACCAATTTTAATTATGTTGACTTTTTTAAGAATAAATATAGAAATATTGATGTTTTAATAATAGATGATATTCAATTTTTGGGTGGGGCTACACAAACACAACAAGAATTTTTCCACACTTTCAATACACTATATAATGATAGCAAACAAATTATTATCTCATCTGATAGATCTCCTGATGATTTAAAACTATTAGAAGATCGTTTAAGAACGAGATTTTGTTGGGGATTAACTGTTAATATTTTTCCTCCTGATTTCTCACTTAGGACTGAGATCTTAAAGAAGAAAATAATAGCTGGTAATTTTGAAAAAGAAATACCAAATGATGTTATAGAATATATTGCATCTAATATAGGAACAGATGTAAGACAGTTGGAAGGTTCAATTACTAGATTAATAGCTTATTCAACCATTATGGGTGGGGCATCTATTACTTTGGACTTAGCAATTGAAGCTTTAAAAGACTTTATTAGTAAAGGTATGAGTGAAAAAAATGATGTCCATAGAATACAAAAAATAGTGTCTGAATATTTTCAAATATCTGTTGAAGATATTAGAAGTAAAAAGAGAAGTAGTAATATTTCTTTTCCAAGACAAATTGCTATGTACCTGTGTAGAACTATGACTAGTGAATCGTTTCCTAAAATAGGAACAGAATTTGGTGGAAAAGATCATACTACTGTAATGCATTCTGTTGAAAAGATTGAAAAAGAAATAAAAGTTAATAAAGATTTAGCAAATATCATAGAAAAATTAAAGAAGGATATAGGTATTGTGTAAAATTTCTAATTTTAAACAATTTATCCACAGGTAAAATTATGCTAAAATCTTTTAAATAAAGAAAAAAATAGAGTTTTAAACTTTTTCCACAGTAATAATAAAAACAATAAAAAAGAAAGAAGGAATATATATGAAATTTACAATTAAAAAAGAATTATTATTGGAGGCTTTAAATAAGGTATCTAAGGCGATAAGTACTAAGAATCTTATACCTGTACTTGCAGGTGTTAAATTTGAATTAACAAAAAATAAATTAACTTTAACAGCTAGTGATAATGATATTACAATTCAAACTGTTATTGATGCTAATAGTGATGATTTTAAAATAGAAAAAGAGGGTAGTATTATTATCCAAGGTAAATATGTTTTGGATATTGTTAGAAAATTACCTGATAAATTTATTAATTTAGAAGTAGTAGATGAATTAAAAATATTAATTTACACAGAAAATAGTGAATTTAATTTAAATGGTATTAGTGAGAGTGAATATCCTAAAATAGGACTTGAGGAAAGTAAGAAGAAGATAACATTAAAAGCTGGTGTTTTAAAAGATATAGTTAATCAAACAGCATTTGCTACTTCTAATGAAGAAAGTAAACCAGTACTTACAGGAATTAATTTTAATGTAGTAGGTGATATATTAGAGTGTAATTCTACTGATTCTTATAGACTTGCTAGAAAAGTTGTTAAATTAGATAAAGAAAGTGAAGAAAATTATAATGTAGTTATACCTAGTCATAATATAGTAGAATTTTCTAGGATTGTTGGTGATGATGATAACGATGTAGAACTTCATATATTTAATAATAAAATATTATTTAAAACAGGAAGTTTAAAATTTGAATCTCGTCTTATAAATGGTACATATCCTAATACTTCTAATTTATTACCTAGTGAATCTATGGTTGTTGTAAGTACTAATTTATCAGCATTTTATGATGTAATAGATAGAGTAAGTATATTGACAAGTGATAAAGAAAAAAATATTGTTACATTAGAAACTAGGGGAAATACTTTAATTCTTAGAAGTTCTTCTGCAGAAATTGGTAGAGTAGAGGAGAAAATGAATATAGAAAAGGATAATGATGAAGATATTAAGATTTCTTTTAGTGCTAAATATATGATGGAAGCATTAAAAAGTTTTTCAACAGATACTGTGGATATTCATTTTGTAGGGGAAGTAAAGCCTATTTTAATAAAATCTTTAGAAGATGAAACATTAACTCAATTAGTTTTACCTATTAGAACGTATTAAAATGTATTGGAAATACCTTATTTGGTATTTTTTTTGTAGAATTTTTAATTTTTTCCATAATAATATATATGAAATTACATTTTAAGGAATTTTTAGTTATTTTTGTAAAATGTAGTTATAATGTTATATCAAGAAAACGCAATGTTTTCTATTAAGGGGGAAATTATGGAATATGAATTTAGTAAGGGTACTTTAGCTATAGTACCAAATGATATGGAAACTAGTTTAATTTATGAGGATAATGATAGATACTTTATAAATCAAACGCCTTTTAAAATTATGGAGGAAAGTTGCAAATACTTTGGAAGCAGTTATGATGGTAGGAGAGAGAGTGCTAAATCTATTTTAGGTGCAGAATATAAGGTTCCTATATTAGTTGAAGATAGTAATAATTTGGTGGTTTTTCCAACGACATCACCTCAATCTGATGATTGTGTATGGATTTCATTAAAACGTTTGAAATCTTTTGAAAAAATTGATTCAACTAATACAAAGATAATTTTTGATAATGGTATAGAGATTATAGTACCATCATCGTTTAGATCTATAGAAAATCAAATTTCTAGAGCATCTAGGTTGGATTTAACTTTAAGAAATAGAAAAAATAGTTAGAAATAGCTATTTTTTTAGTTTTATTGCCCTAAATATGATATAATAGTGATGTATGTATAGGAATACTGACATAGGGGAAAGGTGATTCTATGGCTATTTATTTACGCTCTGATTGAAAATAACTAAAATAAACTTAGTAAATTTTAGAAATTATGATAGGGTAGAGATAAAACTTGGTAATAAAATGAATATTTTTATAGGAAATAATGCTCAAGGTAAGACAAATATACTGGAGGCTATTACTGTTTTAGCATTAACGAAATCTCATAGAGTAGGTGTTAGCCCTAATATAATAAAGTTTGGTAAGAAAAAAGCTATTATCAAGGGAGTAATAAAAAAAGATAAAATTATTACTAAATTGGATGTAGAATTGACTGATAATAATAAAAAGTTGTTAGTAAATAAATCAGAAATAAAAAAAGTTGCTGATTATATTTCTAACTTGAATGTTATAGTTTTTACACCAGATGATTTAGAAATAATAAAAGGATCACCTAGTATTAGAAGAAATTTATTAAACATACAGCTTTCTCAAATATCTAAAATTTACTTAAATACTTATAATGAATATAATAAACTTCTTAAAACTCGTAACGAATATTTAAAAGTTTTATTTAGTAATTCTATTGCAGATACTAAATATTTAGATGTTATTACAGATAAGCTAATAGAAAAAGCAGTTATTATATATAAGTTTAGAAAAGAATATTTAGATTCAATTAATGAAAATATTAATAGTTATTATAAAAAAATAACTGATGATGAAGTTTTATCTATTTTTTATACTCCTAATATAGAATTTGATAATTATGAAAGTGAAGTTATTAGAAAAAAACTTAAACATCAATATAAAAAATATTATCAAAAGGAATTAAACTATGGAATGACATTATATGGTCCACATAGAGATGATTTTATGTTTAAATTAAATGATTTAGATTTAAAATTTTTTGGTTCTCAGGGACAACAAAAATTGGCTATTCTTTCTTATAAATTGTCTGAAATTTCAATATTTGAAAGAATTTGTAAAACTTCACCAGTTATTCTTTTAGATGATATTTTTAGTGAATTGGATATAAGAAAGAGAAATAAATTATTAAAATTAATCAGTAGAGATATACAGAGTATTATTACTACTACAGATCTTAGAAGTATTAATAAAAAATATTTAGATGATGCTTTTATTTATACTGTAGATAATGGAAATATAATAAGAAAGTAGGTTAAATTATGAGTGATGCAAAAGTAGAAAAAGAATATGATTCATCTGCGATTCAAGTGTTAGAAGGATTGGAAGCAGTAAGAAAAAGACCTGGTATGTATATAGGAACAACTTCTTCTCGTGGACTTCATCATTTAGTATGGGAGATTGTGGACAATGCAATTGATGAGGCTTTGGCTGGTTATTGTACTCATATTGAGGTTATTATAGGAAAAGAAAATACTATAACTGTAAAAGATGATGGTCGTGGTATTCCTGTTGAGATCCATCCAAAGACTGGAAAAAGTACTGTTGAAACAGTTTATACAGTACTTCATGCTGGTGGTAAGTTTGGAGGAGGAGGATACAAAGTATCTGGTGGACTTCATGGTGTTGGTGCTAGTGTTGTTAATGCTCTTAGTGAATGGTTAGAGGTAAGAGTATATAAGAATGGAAAAGTTCATTATCAAAGGTATTCAAATGGTGGAGTTCCTGAGGCACCACTTGCAGTTATAGATGAGTGTCCTTTGGAGAGAACTGGTACTACTGTTACTTTTAAACCAGATCCTGAAATATTTACTGATACTATTATTTATGATTACGATATTTTAAAAACTAGATTAAGAGAATTGGCTTTTTTAAATAAGGGTTTAAAAATATCTTTATATGATGATAGAGAAGATGATAAAAAAGATTCTTTCTGTTATGAGGGTGGTATTAGTGAATATGTAGCAATGCTTAATAAGGATAAAAAACCTATTCATGATACTATAATTGATTGTGAAGGTGAGGATAATGATATTTCGTTAGAGGTTGCTCTTCAATATAATGAAACTTATAATTCTAGTATTTATTCTTTTGTTAATAATATTAATACACCTGAAGGTGGTACTCATGAGGATGGTGTTAGAAGAGCTCTTACAAGAATTTTAAATAAATATGCTACTAGTAATGGAATATTGAAGAATGGTGATAATTCTTTAACTGGTGATGATGTTAAAGAAGGATTGACTATGATTGTTTCAATTAAACATCCTAATCCACAGTTTGAAGGTCAAACTAAGACAAAACTTGGAAATAGTGAATGTAGAGCTATTGCTGATAAAATATTTTCTTCAGCATTTGAAAGATTTTTGATGGAAAATCCAGATCAAGCTAGAATTATTGTGGAAAAAGGTATGACTGCTTCTAGAGCTCGTGTTGCTGCTAAAAAAGCACGTGAATTAACTAGAAGAAAAGGTGACTTAGATGTTACTAATTTCTATGGTAAATTGTCTGATTGTAAGAGTAAAGATCCTTCTGAGTGTGAAATATTCTTAGTCGAAGGTGATTCAGCTGGTGGATCTGCTATTAAAGGAAGAGATAGTATGACTCAAGCTATACTTCCTTTGAGAGGAAAAATATTAAATGTAGAGAAAGCTAGACTTGATAGAGCTTTATCAAATGAAGAAATTAGAACAATAATTACTGCTTTTGGTACTGGAATAGGTGATGATTTTGATCTAAAAAAATTGAGATATAATAAAATAATAATAATGACAGATGCTGATGTTGATGGTAGTCATATTAGAGTTTTACTTTTAACTTTATTTTATAGATTTTTTAGACCTATTGTTGAAGCTGGTCATGTATATGCTGCTCAACCTCCGTTATATAGAATTACTCATGGTAAAAATAGAAAATATGTTTTAAATGATGAGGAAAGAGATGAATATTTAGCAGGACTTGCTCCTAATACAAAATATGAAATTGCTCGTATGAAAGGTTTAGGAGAAATGGATGCTGATGAACTTAATGAAACAACTATGGATATATCTCAAAGAGTATTGAGAAAAATTACAGTAGATGATGTTATAGCTGCAGATGAGGTGTTTTCTAAATTAATGGGTGAAGAAGTTACACCAAGAAGAGAATTTATTGAAACAAATGCAACTTATGCTAATTTGGATATATAGGAGGTAGGAATAATGGATAGATTAGAACATAATAATATTGTAAAAGAAATAGAAGATTCATTTTTGGACTATTCAATGAGTGTTATAACTTCAAGAGCAATACCTGACTTGAGAGATGGTTTAAAGCCTGTTCACAGACGTATTTTATATTCTATGTATGAATCTGGTTATACACCTGATAAACCTCATAGAAAGAGTGCTAAAATGGTCGGAGAGGTTATGGGTAATTATCATCCTCATGGTGATTCTTCAATATATGAGGCTATGGTAAGAATGGCACAGGACTTCTCATATCGTCATATGCTTATTGATGGACATGGAAATTTTGGTAATATAGAAGGATATGGAGCTGCAGCTATGCGTTATACTGAGTCCCGTCTTTCAAAGATTTCTCTTGAACTTTTGAGAAATATTAATAAGGATACAGTTGATTTTATTCCAAATTTTGATGAAACAAGTAAAGAACCTACAGTATTACCTTCTAGATTTCCTAATATATTGGTAAATGGTACTATGGGGATAGCTGTTGGAATGGCTACAAATATTCCACCTCATAATTTGGGTGAGGTTATTGATGGATGTATTGCTTATATTGATAATCCTGATATTGATGTTGATGGATTGATGCAATATATTAAAGGACCTGATTTTCCTACTGGTGCTACTATTTTAGGAAATAGTGGAATAAAAAAGGCTTACGAAACTGGTCGTGGAAGTATTACTATTCGTAGTAAGGCTAGAATAGAGGAAAAAAATGGTAGACATTATATTATTGTTGATGAAGTACCTTATGGTGTTAATACATTAGATTTAAAAAATAAGGTAGCTGATTTGGTTCATAATAAGATAATAGATGGTATTACGGATTATCATACTGATTTAAAAAATGGTATAAAAATTACTATTACATTAAAAAAAGATGCTAATCCACAAGTTGTTTTAAATAATTTATATAAACATACTGCTTTTCAAACAAATTTTGGTATCATATTTTTAATGCTAGATCAAGGTGTTCCTAAAACTTTAGGTTTAAAGGATATAATTTCTAAATATGTAGATTATCAAAAGGAAGTAATTATAAGACGTACTAAGTTTGATTTAGCTAAGGATGAGGCTAGAGCTCATATATTAGAGGGTTTAAAGATTGCTTTGGATCATATAGATGCAATAATTAAATTAATAAGATCATCTAAGAGTGATGAAGAGGCTATGCTTAGTTTGAGAAATAATTATAAATTATCAGAAGCTCAGGCTCAAGCAATTCTTGAAATGAAATTAAGAAGACTTACTGGATTGGAAAGAGATAAAATAGAAAATGAATTAGCTTCTTTACTTGAAGAAATAGAAAAACTTAAGGCTATACTTGCTAGTGATGAAAAAGTTTTAAATATTATAAAAGAAGAAATGACTGAAATCAAAAATAAATATGGTGATGAACGTAGAACAAACATTGATATGACTGCTATAGAATATATTGAGGATGAATCATTAATTCCAGTTGAAGATATCATTATTACATTAACTAATAAGGGTTATATAAAACGATTAAAATCAGATACTTATAAGACTCAAAATAGAGGTGGTGTTGGAATTAAGGGTATGGCTACTAATGAAGAAGATTTTGTAGAACATTTAATTTCAATGAAAACTCATGATTATATATTATTCTTCTCTAATAAGGGTAGAGTATATAGAATGAAGGGATATGAGATACCTGAATTTAGTAGGCAATCTAAGGGATTACCTATAATTAATTTATTACCACTTGATAAAGATGAGAACATTAGTTCGATTGTACAACTTGCTGCAGAAAGTGAAATTAATAAATATTTAGTATTTATAACTAGAAATGGTTTAGTTAAGAGAACCTCTCTTGAAGAATTTGATAATATTAGAAAGAGTGGAAAAATTGCAATTACTTTGAAAGATGATGATGAATTGATAAGTGTTAGAGCTACTACAGGTAATGATGAGATTGCGATTGGTGCTAATAATGGTAGAATGGTTAGATTTAATGAATCAGAGGTTAGAATTATGGGTAGAAGTGCTTCTGGTGTTAAAGGAATCGATTTAGATGATGGAATGGTTGTAGGAGCTGAGGTTGTTAAGCCTGATCAACAGATACTTATTGTTACTGATAAGGGTTATGGAAAGAAAACTGATGTAGATGAATATAGATTAACTCATAGAGGTAGCAAGGGTGTTAAGGCATTAAATGTCACTGATAAAAATGGTATGATGGTGGCATTAAAATGTATTGATACTATTAATAATTATGACATAATGATTATTACAGATAGTGGTATTATAATTAAGATGCCTTTGGAACAAGTATCTACTTTAAAAAGAGCAACACAAGGAGTAAGGCTAATTAATTTGAAAGATAATCAAAAAGTGTCAACTATTGCAGTTGTGGAAAAAGATGAAACTGCAGATGAAAATACTGATATTAATGAAAATATGGATAGTTCTTCAGAAAGTATAGAAGAAGAAAGAGGTGAGTAGTTCACTTCTTTTTTTTTCTTTAATTATAGGTAGTTAAACATTATTTATAATAAAATAGATTGTTGTGGAAAAAATAAAATTGAAATTCGGACATTGATTTTTTTGATAAAATATACCATTGTGGAAAATATTGCAATTAAAATTAAATTAGTAAAAAAATTACAAAATATTTCCCGGGAAATAAAATTGTAAATTTAATGTTGTTAATAAAATGTATAATATCTATTTTTTAATAGTTACAATTTAGTAATTATTTATTGTGTAATAAAAAAATATGTAATTATTGTATTTTTATTACTAAATTCTTTTAAGATTGTTATTTTATTTAATATATGTCGATAAACAATATTATTCTTATTTGTTGAAAAAGTGTATTATGTTTTAATTTATAGTGATTTTTAATCGGAGATAATGAATGTTTCACGTGAAACGTTATAATTTTATTGATTTTGTATGAATTTTTTAAAAACTTAATATTTATATAGGAAACATTTCTTAATAATATTATATATATTTTTATTAGTAATATGATATTTACTTTTTGTAAAATTTAATTGTTTATATTTTATAGATCGGAAGAG
>CAJMSU010000019.1 GCA_905216155.1 uncultured bacterium | reverse complement strand
AGAAAATGACTCTATAGAAGATACTGAATCAAAAGAACAAGAAGAAAAAGAAGAACCAGAAAATGACTCTATAGAAGATACTGAAATAAAAGAACAAGAAGAAAAAGAAGAATCAGTAAATGATAATATCAAAGATATTGATATACCAATAGTAAATAATAGTTCTGAATCCCAAGATCAAAATACTGAAGAAGTAAATAATGAATCTAAATACAGATTTATAAAAAATACAAATAATCCAGTAAAAGCAATTTTAGTAACAAAAGAACAAGAAGAAAAATTATGTCAATCATTGGAAAAACAAGAATATATTCAAGTAGTAAAAGAAAATTTAAAAGATTTAAAACCATTTGATAGTAATGATCTAGAACAAATTAGAAATCAAGATATGATAGAAAATCAAGAATTTCAAAAAGAATTAGAAAAACAAATCCAAAAGAATATAGAAGCAGGTGTAGATAAAGAAAGACAAATAGAAGATTTAATGGTCAAAGCTAATATCTATACTAATGAAGGAGAGTCAGACAAAGCTGAAATAATCTATAATAAAATAAATGAACTTCAAAATGGAAGTGAATTAAAAGAAAACCCAGTTATGGTAAAGGCTGCATAGTATTTAGCCTCTTTTTTTTTATCTAAAAATCTGTTACAATTAAATAGTATGATAAGGAGGCTATATTGGTTATATGAAAAATAAAACAATTCTGAACTTTGCCAAATTTTTAATATCCTTATCATTTGTTTTTATAACCTATGGACTAGCTCAAGATATAGAAAAAAATAATTTTCAAGTTCCAACAGAAAAAACATATATAATGTCATCTCTTGGTAATACCAAAACAATATCTATAACAACATTATCAGATGACTCATATAAAGAAAAAAATAATGAACAAAAAATAAATGCTAACCAAACAAATCAAAAAGATAATACTAACTTATCAATTGATGATGCTAATAATAATTTAAGAAATATGATAAAAAATAATTATGGTATAGATGTTAAGTATGGAGAAGAAACAAAAAATTATAAAGTAGCAGGATTAGAAACTTACGAAATAACAGACAAAAATATGATAAATCAAAGCCTAAATAATCTAAATTATAATATGTCACTATATCCTGCTAATTTTTTCTCTGAAATAAAAAATTACGGTTTCACTTTAACTATATACTTAATAAATAATTATTCACAAAATAATGTAACTGGTATAACAGATTCAACTAATAATAATGTAATTATTTCCTTAGCAACAGCTTATTCATTCGCAGAAAGTTTTCATCATGAAATATATCATTATATAGAAAGATATATTTATGCTAAGGGTGGAAGATATACAACATGGAATAATCTTAATCCAATAAATTTTAAGTATGGGAAAATAGATACAAACCTATCATATAGTACAACCCAAAACATTTCATCATATTTTGTTAATAGTTATGCTCAAACAGATGAAGAAGAAGATAGAGCATCAACATTTGAATATATGACAGCAGAAAATAAAGAAGCCTGTTTTATAGGCACAACACCAATAAAATTAAAAGCAAAAGCAATAAGTGAACAAATAAATGCTACATTTAGTAGTGTAACCCAAAAGACAACTGAATACTGGGAAAGATATGTATATTAAAGGAGCAAAGATGGAAAGACTATTTATAAATAAAGATAATCTAGAAAAAAAAGATATAGATGAAGAAGTAATTAGAGTAAAAGCAATTCTTAAAAACAAAAATAATGAAATATTATTAGAACATAATAATAACACCTATCAATTACCAGGTGGTCATAGAGAAAATGATGAATACTTAGAAACAACCCTTAAAAGAGAAATAAAAGAGGAAACTGGTATAGATATTAAAATAGATAATGGACCATTTATGGTTATAGAGCAATATCATAAAAATTATTTTAATTCTAATAAAAATAGATGTAATAAAATATATTACTATAGTCTAATTTGTGATAAAAAACCAAATTATGATGAAATAGCTCTAACTGATTTTGAAAAACAAACAGATTTCAATATTATTTATGTAAATAAAGATGAACTAGAAAATTTTATAGAAGAAAAAACAAAAACAAATCAAATAAATGATATGATTGCTTATGAAATGAATGAAGTACTTAAAGTATATAATAAATATGACTAAGAGTTTATAACTCTTTTTCTTTGTGATATAATATAACAAATTGGAGGAAGTATATGAAGTTAGAAATAGAAAATTTATCAAAAAATTATGATGATAAAGAAATATTAAAAAATATAAATTTTACTTTTGAACAAGGAAAAATTTATGGACTAATAGGTAGAAATGGTGCCGGAAAAACAACATTATTTAATTGTATCAATGAAGATATAGACTATGATACAGGAACATTTTATCTAGAAAATGAGTATGGAAAAAATATTTTATCAACAGATGATATTGGCTATGTTATATCAACACCTACAGTTCCAGAGTTTTTAACAGCCAAAGAATTCTTAACATTTTTTATTGAGATCAATAAAGATAAAATTAAAAATATAAAAACTATAGATGAATACTTTGATATGGTAAAAATAAATAAAACAGATCAAGATAAACTTCTAAAAGAATATTCTCATGGTATGAAAAATAAAATGCAAATGCTTATAAATATTATTTCCAGTCCCAAAATAATTTTATTAGATGAACCATTAACATCATTAGATGTAGTAGTCCAAGAAGACATGAAACAACTATTAAAAAGTATAAAAAAAGATCATATCTTAATATTTTCTACCCATATTTTAGAAATAGCCCTAGATTTATGTGATGAAATAGTAATACTTAATAATAAAAAGTTAGAATTAATAGAAAGTAAGAATTTAAATACTAAAAAATATAAAGATAAAATAATTAAAAGTCTAAAGGATAGTAATAATGATTAATATATTAACCAAATCATTAAAAATAGATCTAACTTATTCTATTAATTCCTTCATCTACATACTAAAAAAATCACCCATATTTAAAGATTTAATAGTTGGAAATGATATTTATAAAAACAAGATATTAAAATTTTTTATAAGAATTATTTTAATTATATTAGCTTTATTAAAATTAATAGTTATAAAATCTATTTATTTTTCTATAATATATTTAATAGTAGAAAAACTAAATAAAAGCAATTTATCTTCATCATTCATAACAGCATATATAATTTTTACAATTATTGGTATGATTATTAATAATAATTTATTATCAACATCTACTAAAAAGTATTTCTCTATAATTTTATTTAATATGAATGCTAATAAATATTTAAAAGCAGATTTAATCTCTTCATTATTTATTAATTTTATTTTAAATACTATTTTCTTATTAATGATAATTACCTCACCAATCGCTATAATTTTATCACTATTTACATTACTACTAAGAATAATAGGTGAGTCCCTTAATATTATGTATTATAGAAAATACAATGATTTAATTATTAATAATTATAAAATATATTGGACAGTAGTAATAACTGGTTTATTGTTAATATTGTTACTTCTAAAAAATAATATCTTAATAAATAATAATCTAGCTATCTTAATAACACTTATATCAATTCCTATATCAATTATATTTTTAATATATTTAATTAGTATTAAAAACTATAAAACAATTTATAAAAAATTAAATCCTATAAACAAAGTAATGAATCAAGAACTCGAAAAAGAATACACAAGACAAAAAATGGTAGAAGTTAAAAATAAAGATAAATATATAAATAGTAAAAAATTAAAAGGAAAACATGGCTATGACTTATTTAATACAATATTTTTTGAAAGACATAAAGAAATACTTTTAAGAAGTGCTAAAAAATATAGTGCTATAATATTTATAAGTTTAATAACTATTATCATATTAACAATATATAACAAAAGTTTTGCTTTTGAAATCAACAAAATATTATTAACAAAATTCTCATGGCTTGTATTATTTATGTATTTTGTAAATAGGGGAGCTATAGTTACTCAAGCTATGTTTTATAATTGTGATCACGCTATGTTAACATTTAATTTCTATAGAAATAAAGATGTAATATTAAATATATTTAAACAAAGACTAATTACCTTAATAAAAATAAATTTATTACCAGCAATTATTTTGGCTATATTTTTACCAATAATAATATATATAACAGGATCTACTACTAATATAATTGATTATATAAGTATACCTTTATTCATAATAGTTTTAAGTATTTTCTTCTCAACTCATTATTTAATAATATATTATTTATTACAACCATATAATAAGAAAATGCAATTAAAAAGTATTAGTTATATGATAGTATCATTTTTTACATATTTTATTTCTTATCAACTAACAAAAATAACTCTGTCTCCAACAATATTTTCACTCCTAGGAATTATCATAACCATAATTTATATAATATTAGGAATAAGTTTAGTTTATAAATATGCTCCAAGAACATTTAAAATAAAAAAATAATATTAAAATAAAAAAATCCAGTTTTTAGTATTCTGGATTTTTACTTTTTTTAATTACTTTTCAATTAATATTTTCTTTATTAAACCAATTACTTCCTGTCTCATTATATCATAATTTATAGCATCATGTTTATGGTATACAACCTCATGACAAAAATTTTCTACTATACCAATTATAATATGCACCTTTTCTTTAGCGTTTTCAATTTCTATATTATTATTTCTTAATAGATTAACTATCTTATTAGTTGAATTCATTTCTGCTTCTTTAAATATACTTCCAACATCACTATCAATATGAGACATAGCCATAATCTCTTCATGAGCTCCTCTAGAAATAGTATGTGTTTTAATAAAAGTATCTAACATATCATTTAATATTAAATCTAAATTAAAAATATCAATTTTTTTATTTTCTAATATATTTATCATTGGAAACATTATATTATTTGAATAATTTTTTATACCCTGTAAAAATATCTCTTTTTTATCATCAAAATATTGATAAATAATACCAGTAGATACACCTGCATATTTAGCAATTTGTGTTGTATTAGTATTATAGTAGCCCCGAAAGCAAATAAGCTCAAAGCCTTTTTCTATAATTTTATTTCTCTTTTCTATAGATCTTTTTTGTGTTGGAATTCTTTTTTCACTCATAAACATTCAGTCCTTCTAACTAATATTATAGACTTTAAAATTATTTTAAGCAACAAAATATGATAAATTATTCATATTTTGTTGACTCTTATAATAAATAAAAGTATAATTTAATTAAATATGACATAACATTCATATTTGGAAAGGGTAGTTTTATGAGTGAGTTAATCAAATTTGAAAATGTAGTTAAAAGTTATGAAGTTGGTGGTAAAAAATTCAAAGCTTTAGATAAAGTTAATTTTTCCATTAACACTGGCGAATTTGTAGTTATTTTAGGTCCATCAGGTGCCGGTAAATCAACACTTTTAAATTTACTAGGTGGTATGGATAATGTAACATCAGGAAAAATCACAGTAGATGGTGGAGTAATATCTAATTATAGTGATATTGAACTTACAAAATATCGTGCTGAAAATGTTGGATTTATCTTTCAATTTTATAATATTTTACCAACATTAACAGTTTTAGAAAATGTAGAAATTGTAAATGATATTGTAAAAAAACCTAAACTAGCAAAAAAGGTTCTAAAAGAAGTTGGGCTAGAAAGACATGCTAATAAATTTCCTAATCAATTATCAGGTGGAGAACAACAAAGAGTATCTATTGCTAGAGCAATTGCTAAAGATCCAAGTATCATATTAGCAGACGAACCAACTGGTGCACTTGATTCAAGTACTGGCATTGAAGTATTAAAATTATTAAGAAAGCAATGTGATGAAGATAATGGAGAAAATACTGTTATTATTGTAACCCATAATTCATTAATCGCAGAAATAGCTGATAGAGTTATAAAATTAAAAAATGGTAAAATCATATCTAATGAAATAAATAAACATCCAAAAAATATTGATGAAGTAGTGTGGTAATATGTTAAAAAGAAAAATGCTACGTGATATGTTGAAAAACAAGTCACAATTTATCACGATACTATTAATGGTCACAATAGGTGTAATGGTTTATGCTGGAATAGAGGCATATATGGATGGTATGACTATAACAGCAAATAATTTTTATACCAAAAATAATTTACAAGATATAAATGTCTTAGGTAAAAGTTTTACAAACGATGATTTAGATAATATTAAAAATATAAAAAATGTTAAAAATGCTGAAAGAAAACTAGAACTTACTATGACTGATGGGAAAGATGATGATAAATCTTACTTAGTATCAATTATAGAATCTAATGATATCAGTAAGTTTTATGTAAAGTCAGGAGAAAAGTTCAATAAAGACAAAAAAGGTATTTATATAGATTACTTTTACGCTAAAGAAAATAATATCAAAGTAGGAGATTATATATCATTTAAGTATGACAATTACTTATTTAAAGAAAAAGTTTTAGGTATTATTTATATTCCAGATCATTTATATGATGTAAAAGATTCTTCACAACTAATGCCTAATCATAAAACATATGGTCTTATTTATATGTCTGTTAATGAAATAGAAGATTTTATAAAAAGCCAGGTAAAAGATGAAATGGCAAAAAACATGAACATAGAAATTACAGATGACCTTTTTAATAAGTTAAAACCTAATTTTAATTACTTAGATTATATACCATTTAATTATATAATGGTTGATGTAAATAATAAGAAAAATAATAATCAAGTAAAAAATGATATAGAACAAAATATTAATAATGCTTTAGCAACCATTGATATAGAAGATACCTCAAGTTATTCTATGTATCAAGGAGAAATTGATGAAGGTTCTGCTTATGTTGGAATATTCTCTGGATTATTTCTATTTATTGCATTACTTTCTGTAATTACAACTATGACAAGAGTAGTAAAAAAACAAAAAATACAAATTGGCACTTTAAAAGCCTTAGGATTTTCTAAACTTAAAATTACAATGCACTATGTTGGATATGGCTTATGGGTATCACTTGTTGGTGCCATATTAGGAATTGTTCTTGGTAAATATTTTCTTGGAAGCGTATTCTTAAACTTAGAAATGTCATTCTTTGAAGTTCCAAATGGATATGTTTATATAAATAAAACAACTTATCTTGTTGCACTATTAGTGGTTTTAGTAATCAGTATAATTACATTCCTAACATGCTTTAAAGAATTAAAGAAAAAACCTGTTGATAGTCTAAAAAATGAAATGCCAAATATAAGGCAAAAAAGCTTAAATATCACAACAAAAGGAATATTTAAAAAAATGAAGTTCCAATCAAAATGGAATATAAGAGATATTCTAAGAAATAAATTTAGAACAGTAACAGGTGTTATTGGAATTGTTGGCTGTTGTACCCTAATTGTATGTGCTCTAGGTATGTTAAATAGTATGAACTATTTTATAAAATTACAATTTGATGATTTATATAATTTTAATTATAAATTGAATTTAAAAGAAAATATTTCAAATGAATCATTAAATAATCTAAAAGAAAAATATGGTAATGCTACAAGTAAAACATTAGCAATTGAAATAAAAGATAAAAATAATAATAGAAAAGCAAATACCATATTTGTAGATGATTCTAATAATTATATTCGTTTTATTGATAACAAATATAAATTTAAAAAATTAACCTCAGATGAAGGTATTTATGTTACATATAAATTTGCCGATACTAATAACATATCTATTGGTGATGCTGTTAAATGGCACGTTTATGGAGATAAAAAATATTATGAATCTAAAGTTGTAGGATTCTATAAAGATCCACAAGTACAAGGTTTAACTGCAACCAAGAAGTATATAGAAAAAATAGGAATAACTTATAAACCTGATTCAATATATACTGATAAAGATTTATCTAAAGCTAAAACAATAAAGGATGTTGAAATTGTTCAAAACATAAATGAGTTAAAAGAAGCAATTAGTAATATGCTTTCTATGATGAGACAAATGATTATAATAATTATTGTTTTTGCAATTATACTTGGAATAGTAATTATTTATAATATGAGTATTCTATCTTTTGGAGAAAAAGAATATCAATTTGCAACACTAAAAGTTCTAGGTTTTAGTAATAAAAAAATTCAAAATATTTTCTCACTCCAAAATAGTTGGATATGTATAGCATCCATTATTATAGGACTTCCTTTAGGATATAACTTAACATCATATCTATTTAAAGCTTGCCTAGATGAAAATTATGATTTTGGTGTTCATATAGAACCATGGACTTATGTTTTAGCAGCCATAGGAACATACCTAGTTTCATATTTTGTATCCAAATATTTAGCTAAAAAAGTAAATACAATTGATATGGTAAGTAGTTTAAAAGCAAACGAATAGAAAATAATGGACAAATTTGCATAGTTTGTCTATTTTCTATGGATAATAAGCTAAAAATAGTTGCAAAATCAAAAGACGATGTATATAATATACTGGTATACTGAATTAGTATATTGGTATATTTGTAGGAAGTGAATTATATGGATAAAAGGGAAGCTGTAATTGATACTGCTAGAAGATTATTTACTAAGTATGGTTATAAAAAAGTTTCAATGGATGAAATAGCTAAAGAATCTGGTGTTACCAAAAAAACAATTTATTCTTATTTTAAGGATAAAGATTCTATGTTTTCATATTTTATTCAGGAAGAACTTGAAGAAATGAAAAAAAAGCTTGATGATGAAAATGATGGTAATAAATCTTTTATAGAATTAGTTGCAAGAAATTTATATAGTATGTTGATGTTTAGAAATAATAGTTCACTAATCTCTACAATATCTAATGAAATAAGAAACTCTCAAAATAAAAAAGGACATGTTTTTTTAAAAATCTATGACGATGAAATTATTAATTATTTAGAAGAAAAAATTAAAAATGAAATTGAATTAGGTAACATTAAAAAGTGTGATGCCCATTTAACAGCATTTATTTTATATAAGGTGTTCTTGAGTGTATTATTTGAATATGATTTAGATATTGATGAAGAAAAAGTTACTCGTGAAGTTACTACAATATTAAAAGAAGGATTATTAAATTAGGGAGGTTTTGTTTATGAAAAATAAAAGTATAAAAACAAGTACATGGTTTAAATATGTTATAGTAACAGTTGTTTTATTAATTCCTTTTATGTATAGTTTCTTTTATTTAAAAGCATATTGGAATCCATATGGAAAAGGTAATATTGATAATTTACCTGTTGCTATTGTAAATAATGATAAAGGTGATAAAGGTAATGAATTAATTAAAAATATAAAAGATTCTAAAAAATTAAAACTTAGTGTAACATCATCTAAAAAAGCAGAAGATGGTTTAAATGATGGTAAGTATTATGCAATTATTAATATTCCTGATGACTTTACTTCTAATATGGAAAGTGCATCAAGTAATAATAAACGTCATGCAACTATTACTTATTCTCCAAACCAAAAGTCAAATTATTTATCTAGTCAAATAATTAATACAGTTGTTCTTACTGTTGAAAAAAATCTAGATAATGCAGTAAATTCTGCTATTGTTGATAATTTATCAAATAATGTTGAATCTATTCCTACTTCTTTAAAAACAATTAGCAATGGTTTTGAAAAATTAGGAGATGGTACCAATAAATTACAAACAGGTACTACTGCATTAGCAGATAATTATGTAAAATTTAACGATGGAGTAAAAGATATAAAAAATGGTAGTAAGAGTATAGATGATGGTAGTAAAGAATTAAATTCTGGAATTAATAATGCTTATAATGGAAGTAAAAAAATTCTAGATAGCGTTAACTCATCAATTAACGATACAAAAAATTCAGAAGCAATTGATGAAGCTACATTAAACTATATTAAAACTAGTTCTGCTCAAGGTGCAAAAAGTAGTATAAATAAAACACAAATTGAACAACTTGCTCTTGCAAAATTAGGGGGCAATGCAATATATCAAGGCTACCAAACTAAAATTAAACAATTAAATTTATCAAATGATTTAATTATAGCTTGTACAACCTCACCAGTTCAAACAGGATATGAACAAGAATGTGTTAATAGGGCTAATGATATAAAAGAATATGTAGAGTATAAGACAATAGTTACTATAATGGAAGAAACAGCTAAAGAAACTGCTTATTCTACAGCATCAACAGTAGCAGAACAAGTTGCATCTAATGTAAGTGAAAGTGTAGCAAAACAAGTAGCAACAACTGCCAAAAATAAAACTGTCTCTTCACTTACAACATTAACAAAAGGCCTAGAAGAATTAACAAATGGTCTTGATAAACTTAATACAGGTTCTTATACATTATATGGTGGTGCCAAAACTTTAAGTAATGGAACACAAACTTTATATGATAGTTCATTAAAATTACAATCAGGAATAAATACTTTAACAACTGGTACTAAGACATTAAATAGTAGTGTTTCTCAAGCTAAAAATGAATTAGATACTAATATAGATTCTACAAAAAATGAAGTTAAAAAAGTAGAAAAACTATCAGATTATAGTAAAGAACCAATAAAAGTAAAAACAAAAGAAGTTAATAAAATATCAAGTTATGGTACAGCATTTTCTCCACTTTTCATATCAATTGCTTTATGGGTAGGAAGCTTAATGTTATTTATGGTTTTATACTTCGATAAAGAAGGTAGATTTGGAATTCTTGGAGTAGATAGTAAAAAACGTTGCAAAAGAACTCTTCTATATCATGGATTAGCAACATTATCTGGAATTGTTTTAGGAATTTTATTACAATTATTATTAGATTTTGATATAACAAATATTTTCTTATATTATATTTGTATTATTCTAGTTTCTAATTGCTTCTTAGCTATAATAGATTTCTTAATAGAAAACTTTGGAGATGTTGGTAAATTTATTGCCTTAATAATTTTAGTATTACAACTTGGTGCTAGTGGTGGTACATTCCCAATAGAAACTGTAACTAAAGGATTCAGATTCTTAAACCCAGTTCTACCAATGACATATACAATAAAATTATTAAAAGAAGCATTAGTTAGCATAGAGAGTAGTTTATTAACTAAATATTTCTTAATAGTATTTTTAATATTTGCTTTCTTCTTCATAATTAATATGGTTCAAGCATATATTAAAGAGAAAAAAGGTAAGTAAAATAAAAAGGCTAGTTAATCTAGCTTTTTTTATTAGCTATAATAATTTGTGATTGTATAAAATAACTTATATAAAAAATATAATACTAAACTATTAAGTTTTGCTAGTAGTGATGAAGTTATTAATATTTTAAAAATAGAACCCAGTTCTGTTAGCTCATTTGGTTAAGAAAATAATACTTTTACTATATAATTTGTAAACAAATATATTATTACTGTTGGAAATATAAAGTTACTATATAATTTTAAGTATTTTAATGCTAAAATTATAAAAGAGTAGGTGAAGTTTTATGAATTTGTTTTTAAATTTTGTATTTATATTTTTTATGGGAAGTATGTTTGGTTGGATTATAGAACTTTTCTTTAGACGAATTGTTCATGGAAAATGGGTTAATCCAGGATTTTTAATTGGTCCTTATTTGCCTATATATGGTTTTGGATTATGTGCCCTTACTTTTATATATTTAATTTTTAATGATTTTAATTTACCAGATATTGTAGTAGTTTTATTTATGGGCGCCTCTATGACATTAATAGAGTTTATTGGTGGACTATCTTTCGTTGATAAACCAGTAAAACTATGGGATTATAGTGATAGATGGGGTAATTATAAAGGTATTATTTGTCCATTATTTTCTTTTATTTGGACTGTAATTGGCGCTATATATTACTATTTTTTAGCACCATTTATTATAGAAAAATTAGAATGGTTTAATAATAATTTATCATTTTCATTTGTACTTGGATTCTTCCTTGGTGTTATGTTAATTGATTTTATATATTCTACTAAGATGTTAAGTAAAATTAGAAAATATGCCCAAGAGTCCGGAATTGAACTTAGATTAGAAGAATTAAAATGCCAAGTTAAAGATCTACAACAAAAAAGAAAAGAAAAATATTCTTTCATATTATCATTTAAACCTAATATGGATTTAAGTGAATATATTAATAAATATCAAAAAGGATTAAAATTTAGAAAAAATAAATAGGTGAAGAATAATGAATTTATATAGTTTTATAGAAAAATATGGAGATTTTAGTTATTTGGAAAAAGATATATGTGAAGTTGATATATTAATATATAGTCAATTATCATATTTATCACTTTTAAATATAGATTTTTCAAATGATAAAAAATATAGTATAGAAGAACTTAGTAAACTAATAGATCAAAAGATAGCTAAAAATTATATTTTTGCTCAAAAGAAAGCACTAGATATTCTAAACTCTATTTGTCATAAAAAAAGATTTAAAGATGCACTAATTTTTAATTATTCATATGATGCTATAGATGATATGCAATTTGGAGCTATTACTATTTTACTTCCTAATAAAGAAGTAATTGTATCTTTTGAAGGAACTGATAATACTATAGCTGGTTGGATGGAAGATGCTATTTTATCATATAAATATCCAACACCATCACAGGTTAAAGCCGGTACTTATTTAAATGAATTACTTCCTAAAGTTAAAGGAAAAATTATAGTTACTGGTCATTCTAAAGGTGCTAATCTAGCACTAGTTGGAAGTATGAGAACTAATATTTTTAAAAGAAGAAAAATAAAATCAATCTATTCATTTGATGGACCAGGACTTAGAAAAAGTGAGTTCACCTCATTTAGTTATAAAACAATAAGAAAAAAACTAAAAAACATTGTTCCTAGTCAAAGTTTAGTTGGTGTTTTATTTCATCAAGAAAATTTAGATGTTATAAAGTCAACTGCTAATGGTATAATGCAGCATGCTGCAACATCATGGGTCGTAGAAGATGATCATTTTATTAGGTGTCACCAAGAAAAAATTAGTATTGAACTTGATGAAGTGATTTCTAATTGGCTAGAAAAATATAGTGATGCTGAAAAAGAGAAAATAGTCACTAACATATATTCATTATTTGAAGATGCTAACTTGACAAAAATTCACGATTTAACTGATAATAAAATAAAATCAATCTATAAACTTGTTAGATCATCTAAAATTATTGATAATGATACAAAACTTGTTATATTTAACTGTTTAAAGGTTTTAATAGGTGGAATAGGGTCAACTATTATTAATGAAGAAATAAATAATTTAAAAAGTAAGCTTAACTTTTTTAAGTAAGCTTATTTTTTTCCAAATTTTATGAAAATTAGTTAAATTTCTTGAAAAAAATTTTTTTTACTATATAATAGTAGGCAGTATTTAAAATTTGGAGGTGAATAGTCCATGGATTCTAATAAATTACCCGTTTTAGTATTTAGTGATATAGTCATTTTTCCAAATAACGAAGTAAGATTTGAATATAGTGATGATTTGTATAAAGATGTTTTAAATAAAATAGATAAATCAGAAAAAAAAGAAGTAATAATAGTTAATCCAATAGATGCTAATTATAGTGATGATGTAACGCTTCTTCCAAATATTGGTGTTAAAGCTTTCTTAAAATTAAAGATGAATGTTCCTAACGGCAAAACAAGAGTTGTCCTACAAGGAATAAAAAGAGTTAATGTTTCTAACTATGAGAAAAAAGCAAATTTTTATGAAGCCATATATAGTGATATTAATGAAGATACCTACAAAGACCATAATGAAGATAATTATTTTAATATTTTAATTAAATCTCTAGATAGATATATTAATCAAGTACCATACATGAGTAATGCTATTATTAGTCAATTAGAAAACGTTAATAATTTAAATGATTTATGTGATTTAATTGCCTCTTTCTTACCACTTAATTTTGAAAAAAAGAAGAAATACATAACAACCCTTGATGTTAGTTTAAGAACAAAATTATTAATAGAAGATATGAATTCTGATTTGAAATTTCTAGAATTAGAAAGAAAAATAGAAGATGAAGTTCAAACAGAGTTAGATAAGACCCAAAAAGAGTTCTTTTTAAGAGAAAAAATTAAAATGATCAGAAAAGAACTAGGAGAGGTTAATAGCCGTGATGATGAGATAGCCATATTTAGAAAAAAACTTTCTAAACTTAAATGTAATAATAAAGTTAAAGAAAAAATAAAAAGAGAACTATCTAGATATGAAGCTATTAGCTCTAATTCACCTGAGGTAGGAATGATTAGAGATTACCTAGATTGGATGATATCACTTCCATGGGGAAAGATGACTCGTGATAATAATGATTTAACTAGTGTTTACAATATACTTAATTCAACTCATTATGGACTTGATGATGTTAAAGAAAGAATTATTGAGTATCTAGCTGTAAAACAAAATACTAACAATTCTCGCAGTCCAATTTTATGTTTAGTTGGGCCACCTGGTGTCGGAAAAACTTCTCTAGCTTTATCTATTGCTAAAAGCTTAGGACGAAAAAGTACTAAAATTAGTGTTGGTGGTATTAATGATGAAGCCGAAATTGTAGGACACAGAAGAACCTATATTGGAGCTAATCCAGGTAGAATTATCCAAGGTATAAAAAAAGCAGGTACAATTAATCCCGTTTTTATAATCGATGAAATAGATAAAATGACTAAAGATATCAAAGGTGACCCTGCTAGTAGTCTATTAGAAGTTTTAGATCCAGAACAAAACAATAAGTTTTCTGATCACTATATAGAAGAAGATTTTGATTTATCTAACGTTTTATTTATAGCAACAGCTAACTATATAGAACAAATACCATATGAATTAAGAGATAGACTTGAAATAATTAATTTATCTAGTTATACAGAATATGAAAAATTAGATATTGCTAAAAATCATTTAATCCCTAAACAATTAGAAGAACATGGACTTACATCATTAGAAGTTCAAGTTAGTGATGAAGCCATTCTTAAAATGATTAGAAACTATACTAAAGAAGCTGGAGTAAGAGATCTTTCAAGAATTATTGCATCTCTATTTAGAAAAATAGTAAAAAAGATATTAGTAGATAAAGAATTTGTTTTTTATAATATAAAAGAAAAAAATTTAGAAAGTTTTATAGGACCTTCTAAATATAGTTTTGAAAATAATGATAAAACATTAGAAGCTGGCGTAGTAAATGGTATGGCATATACCATCTATGGTGGAGATATTTTACCAATTGAAGCTACTTTATATAAAGGTCATGGAGAACTTCTACTTACAGGTTCCTTAGGTGATGTTATGAAAGAGTCTTGCAAAATAGCATTTAGTTACATAAAATCAAACTGTAAAAAATTTGGTATTAATAATGATATTCTAAATAATAATGATATTCATATTCATGTACCAGAAGGTGCCGTAAATAAAGATGGACCATCTGCTGGTATTGCAATTACTACAGTGCTTATAAGCTTATTCAAAAATTTCACAGTAGATAAAAATATATCAATGACTGGAGAAATTACTTTAAGAGGTAGAGTTTTACCAATTGGTGGTGTAAGAGAAAAAGTAATAGGAGCCCATAGAGCAGGTATTAAAAAAATCTTCCTACCAATTGATAACAAAAAAGATCTAGATAATATTCCAGATAATGTATTAGCTGATATTTCATTTGTATTTGTTGAAAATTATAGAGATGTTTATAAAGAAATCTTTAAGGAGAGTCTTGCCTATGTATAAAAATAATGATATGCCTGAAATTATCTATACAAAAGCTCTAATTATTTCAAATGATAATTTCATATTATTATCGAATGTTAATAATATAGAAGAATATAGAGATAAACTTTATTGTATTAATGAAATATGTAATAATGAAATAGAATTTTTTATGCTTTCAGACTATACATCTTTTAATATAATTGATAATGTATTAGAATTTATTTCCACTAATAGATTCAAGTATAAAGATAAAGAAGCAACTAGTCTTGCTAATCAAATAATTGTGAATATTAATAGAGTAAGAGCATTATCAGATGACTTAAAAAAACCTTTTCTTATTAATTATGTATTAGAAAATAATAATTTAAGAGGCCTAGAAATTGATAATTTAGACGAATTAGCTATCTCTATGGTACTTGATGCTGCTGTTTATTTTGATTGTTTAGATGATTTTTATAAAAAATCTGATAACTATAATGATTTAATTTATGGATCTATTAACTATATTATAAATACTTTTTCTACTAATTTAAAAGAAATGAACTTTAATATGATGTTAAAAAGACAAATAGACGAATTAAGAAGTAAATCCAACAATCATAAATTAAATAGCAATTTAAAAATACTAAAGAAAAGCCTAAATTATAAAGAATATGAATAAGTATTCTTTTTTTTTCATATTATTTTTTAGGAGGGCAAATATGAAAAAAATTATTTCATTTGATAAGAGTTTAGACTTTAAATCTATGATTGGTGACATTAGTTCAATCTCTTTAGATCATGATTTGAAATTTATTGATGGAAGTAACATAACTGGTAATTTTTTAATATCTGGTAGTTATAAGTTAACGGAAGCATCAAGACTTGAAGATAAATTTAAATTTAAAATTCCAGTTGAAATAGTTTTAAACGAAGTATTAGATTTAAATGATTGTAGTGTTGATATAGAAGATTTTACCTATCGTGTAGAAAATGATGATACATTAGTGTGTCATATAGAAGTAAAAGTTGAAGGAGTAGAAGAAGTGTTAATAAATGAAGAGGCAAACGAAGAAGTTTATAAAGTAGATCATGATATTAATAAAAAATTAGAAGATGAAAATATCAAAATTGGTATTTTAAATAATGACAAAGTAAGGGAATGTGATGGAGATATGAAACCTGATAATTTAAAGAAAGATGATAATATTAAAGCAGTTGAAGATTATTCATATGAAGAAGAAAATACTACAACAAAAACAAATACTGAACTTGATGCGAATAATAATGATAGTAATATAAATAATGAAGAAGAAAATACTACAAATAATGCAGCATCATCCTTATTCTCATCACTTAGTGATAGTGATGAAACATATTCTACATATTCAGTTTATATAGTAAGAGAAAATGATACTGTTGAATATATTATGAATAAATATAAGGTAAGTAGAGAAGAACTTGAAAATTATAATGATTTAAACAATCTAGATATTGGTAGTAAAATTATTATCCCAACTGCAGATGAAAGAGATTAATGAATTATTTAAAAAACTTGGCCTAACAGTAAAAAAAATTGGCTATAAAAATGGTAATAGATTAGTAACAACAGATGATGGTGATTACGTTATAAAAGAAAATAAAGAAAGTAATATATATGATTATCTAGATAGTAGGGGATTTGATAATTATTCATCTTTAATTGAAAAAAATAATAAATATAGAATTTTTAAATATGAAAAAGATAACGTCCATTCCAGTGATAAAGCAATTGATATGATCTATTTACTTAGTATGCTGCATATAAAAACAACTACCTATAGAGAAGTTGATCTGGATAAAGTAAAAGAATTTTATGAGTCATCCATTGATGAAATTGAATATTTAAATACATACTATCATAAATTACAAGATTACGCAGAAAATAAAATTTATATGTCACCATGTGAATATTTATTTATTAGAAATGCAAGTTCAATATACCAGATGCTTAATTTTTCTAGAAACTATTTAGAAAAATGGTATAATATAAAAATAATTGATAAGAAAGAAAGAGTAGTTCTAATTAATAATAATCTAAAACTTACTAATTTCGTAGAATATGATAAAGATAAATTTCTAAATTGGGATCATTCTAGAAAAGATTGGGTAAGCTATGATTTCTATAATTTTTATATGAATAATTATTTAGAATTAGAAATGAGTTCTTTATTTGAAATTTATCAAAGTAAATATAAATATACAAAAGATGAAGAATTACTTCTTTATACATTACTTTGTAAATTATGGAAAGTTGATTTTATGGGAAGTAATTATGAAAACACTGTAAAGGTCTCTAATTTAGTGAGATATGTACAAAAAACTCTTTCTTTTATTTCAAAACAGAATAAAGAAAATAAGGAAACATATGAGAAAAAATTCACACAATAGAATAATTACATTTAATCTAGTTGTTATAAATAGTAATAGTAATATTTGATAAAAGATAATAATCCAAGTAATTATTATTCCTAATAGATAGAAGATGCTTGATCTTCTTTTTTGTTTACAATAATTGCATCTACAAAAAAATGGATGTTTAGTTTTCATTATAATCACCTATAATATTTTATGTATATTATTAACTTTGGTGTTGACTTTTACTTTATAGATGATATAATTAAATTGATAATCATTATCAATAAGAGGAAGCGTATGAATGAGAGAAATACTAAACAAAAAAATATAATATTAGATGTTATCAAAAATAATAGATGCCATCCAACTATGAAAGAAATTTATGATATGGTTTATAAAGTAGATCCAAGTATTGGACAGGCAACTGTTTATAGATACGTTAATAGTTTAACTAAAAAGGGTAAATTAAAAAAACTATCTATAAATGATGATATAGTAAGATATGATATTAATGTTTTATTTCATTATCATTTAAAGTGTAAAGTTTGTGGTAAGATTATCGATTTATACGATGATAGTAATAAATTTAAAAAGTATGTAGAAGATAAGTATGATGTTTTATTTGATGATGCAACTGTAGTTATTGAAGGAAAGTGTGAGAAGTGTAATGGTAGATAAAAAGTTAAATTCCAAAAAAATTATTCCCATTCTTGATAGTAATAAAGGAATTTCCAGAATTGTAAATAAATGTATAAAATGTGGAAGATGCTACCAAGTATGTACGGAAAATGTTGGTATACATTATGACATAGATAAAGTAAAAGAACCTATTTGTCTATCTTGTGGACAGTGTCTCATAAATTGTCCAGTAGGTGCTATTGTACCAAAATACTGTTATAAAAAAGTAATGGATTTTATAAATGATACTGATAAAGTTGTAATATGTTTTACAGCACCAGCTGTAAGAGTTGCACTTGGTGAAGAGTTTAATACAACATCACAAAATGTTGAGAAAAAAATGGTTAGTGCCTTAAAAGAAATAGGCTTTAATTATGTTTTTGATGCTACATTTGGTGCCGATCTTACTGTTATTGAAGAAGCAAGTGAACTTATTGAAAGAATTCAAAATAATGATAGACTTCCTCAATTTAGTAGCTGTTGTCCTAGTTGGGTTAAGTATATGGAAATATATCATCCTAATCTTACTAAATATTTATCTACATGTAAAAGTCCAATTTGTATGCAATCTGCAATTATAAAAAGTTATTTTAGTGAAATGATGGAAATACCAAAAGAAGATATCATAACAGTTGCAGTTACACCATGTACAGCTAAAAAATTAGAGACATCAAAAGATGAAAATACTGATTTTTGTCTTACTACTAGTGAAGTTGCAATGATGATAAGAGAATTAGAAATCAACTTCAATAATTTAGAGGACAAAGACTTTGATAGCATCATGGGACTTGGAAGTGGTGCAGGTGTTATTTTTGGTAATTCCGGTGGTGTCACAGAAGCTATTATTAGAACTGTTTATAAATTTTTAACTAACAATTCTATTGATAAAAAATTATTAGAATTTACCCCATTTAGGGGATATGACAATATAAAAGAAGCATCAATAGAAATAAATGGACAAAAATATAATTTATTAGTAGTTCATGGACTTACTAATATAGAAGGTTACCTAAAAGAACTTGAAAAAAATAAACCCCTTAAATATCATTTTATAGAAGTTATGAATTGTCCTGGTGGTTGTGTTGGTGGTGCAGGGCAACCAGTTAGTGTTATTTCTAAAAAACAAGAAATAATAGAAAAAAGAATTAAGGCTTTATATGATGAAGATAATAGTCTAACTATTAGAAATAGCTATGATAATAGTGATGTAATAGATGTATATAAAAGTTACTTATCTCATCCATTAAGCGATAAAGCTATTAAACTTTTACATACAAATTATACTGATCAATCAAGTATATTAAGAGATGAATCTCTTTAATATAAATATGTTTTAAAGGAAGGTTAAAATTTATGGAATTAAAAGGAAGTAAAACTGAACAAAATTTAATGACTGCTTTTGCAGGAGAAAGTCAAGCTAGAAATAAATACACATATTTTGCTAGTAAAGCAAAAAAAGATGGTTATGAGCAAATAGCTGCTATTTTTGAAGAAACTGCTAATAATGAAAAAGAACATGCAAAATTATGGTTTAAAGAACTAAATGGTGGAGAAATTCCTAGTACTTTAGATAATTTAAATCAAGCAGCAGATGGTGAAAATTATGAATGGACAGATATGTATGATGAATTTGCTAAAACTGCTAAAGAAGAAGGATTTACAAGAATTGCTTATTTATTTGAAGAAGTAGCTAAAATTGAAAAAGAACATGAAGCAAGATATCGTAAGTTAATAGAAAATATTGAAGGTGATTTAGTATTTTCAAAAGATGGAGATACTATTTGGAAATGTCGTAACTGTGGTCACATAGTAATAGGAAAGAAAGCGCCAGAAGTATGTCCAGTATGTAATCATCCAAAATCATTTTTTGAAGTAAAAAATGAAAATTATTAATATTTAAAAGCCTACCTATATGGGTAGGTTTTTAGTTGAAAGCAAGTTCCACATCCATATTATCATCAAGAATAGCCAGAGTTAAAAATATAATTCCTGATATTAAGACAAGTGTTGATGCTAAAAGAGATGCCTTATTTAAATTTTTCTTTTTTTCCGAATCATATGGTCCCAAATTAATAACATCTCTATAATTATCTAAAAAGAAATAATAGTATATAACAAGTACAATACTAAATATTAATATTATTAGATTTTGATATTTTCTTCTGTCATCAGGATTTTTATATTTAACATATCTCTCTTCTATACTATTACTATAAAAAGATAGTCCTATTATAATTAAATATATAATCCAAACCTTATTTTCTATATTTATTTTTTTTAGTATTTCTATATCATCATTCATAATAAAATATATTCTAATAATTTATGTAATATAATTTTATAGGTGATAAATATGAACTTAATACCTAATGTTTCACCAAAGACTTTCTCCTTCAGTGCTGTTATAGTAGGTTATTTATTAATAGATGATTTAACTGCTAATGAACAAAACGCACTTGGAAACTGGTTAATGCTTATGGCACAAGTTTTATGTACTAACGCTTTTTATAAACAAGTTCAAGCAGAAAGAAGTAATACAAAAACTAATAATTTTCAAGAGATGAACATGAACGATAATATAAGAATGCTTGAAAAAATGGTAAATGTTTTAAATAAAGAAATTACTGATTTAAAAGCTAAACATTAGATGGAGAATCTGATTCGTTTTTTGTTGTTTTCAAAAAATATAAAAGACAAATTGACCCTATAAGAATAAAAGTACTTCCTAATAATCTTATCTCATAACTTTTTGTTTTATATTTTTTATAGTCCCTATAATTTCTAATCAAAAAATATGCATATACTAAAACTGAAAAATATGCTATTCCAACAAATAAATTGGTAGCTTTTTTTTGAGCTTCTTTATCATTATACATGATATTTTTCTTTAAAAGTTCATCACCATAAATATCTAGTGCTGATACTATTATAAAAGCCACCCATATAAGATTTTCAAAATTTAATCTTTTAATCATTTCTTCCTTATTATTCATAATTTAGTATATGTTTAGAGTTTGTTTTTAATTTCTTTATGTGCTATTATTATGTTAGTATTTTTATCTTGGTGGTGGTATTTATGAAACATGAAATTTTATGCCCAGTTGGTAATATGGAATGTTTATATCAAGCAGTTGCAAATGGTGCAGATGCAGTTTATTTGTCCTTAAAGAATTATGGAGCTAGAAAATTTGCTGACAATTTTTCAAGCGATACAGTCATTGATGCTATTAAATATTGTCATTTATATGGTGTAAAAGTATTTGTTACTATGAATACTTTAGTAAAAACAGAAGAAGTACCAAGTTTTTTACAGCAAGTTGAATTTTTACATAAAAATCATGTGGATGCTATCATAATGCAAGATTTTGGTATTATTTGCCTAGTAAGAGAAATGTTCCCTAATTTAGAAATTCATGCATCAACTCAAGCTAATAATTCATCAGTTGATACAGTGAAATTATTTTATAAATTAGGTGTAAAAAGAGTAGTATTTTCTAGAGAAATGAGTATAGAAGAAATAGAAAAAATTGATGTTCCTATCGAAAAAGAAGTTTTTGTTCATGGTGCCCTTTGCATTAGTTATTCTGGTTGCTGTCTTATGAGCAGTATGATAGGAAATAGAAGTGGTAATAGAGGAGAGTGTGCTGGTTGTTGTAGACTACCTTATAGTCTGTTTTATAAAAATGATTTAATAAATAAAGGTTATCTACTTAGTACCAAAGAACTTAACACATCACCCTTAATTAATAAATTATTAGATAGTAATATTTATAGTTTTAAAATAGAAGGTAGAATGAAAAGTCCATTATATGTAGGATTTATTACAAGATTTTATAGAAATTTAGTCGATAATTACTATGATAATAAACAAGTAATTGAAGAAAATGAAAAATTAAAAACTATTTTTAATAGAGAATTCACAGTAGGAAGACTTTTTAATTGTGATGATATTATAAATACTAAAAGCCCTAATCATATAGGTATGCCAATCGGTAAAGTAGTAGAAATTACCCCTAAAAAAATAAAGATAAAGCTAAACAGGAGACTTAATCAAGGCGATGGAATTAGATTTTTACAAAGTGGTAAAGGCTTTATCGTAAATTACATGTATGATAAAAATAATAAATTAATCTCTTATAGTGATGATTATTGCTATTTACTTAATACCATAAATTTATCTGATAAAGATGAAGTTTCAAAAACTTATGATATTAAATTAAATCAAGAATATGAAACTCTTCCTAAAAGAAATATTGACGTTTCTGTGACTGTTAAAGCAAAAATTGGTTCCAAACTAATGATTAATATATCTGATGGTGTTAATTCATGTTTTTCATATGCATCTATTGTAGAAGAAGCTAAAAATGCTCCTATTAGTAAAGATAGAATAAAAAAACAAGTAGAGAAAATGGGTAATACACCATTTGTTTGCAAAAACACTATAATTGATATGGATGATAATATTTTTATTTCTATAAAGGAATTAAACGAATTAAGAAGACTAATTATATCTAAACTAATCGATAAAAGAATATCATGTAAAGACAATTTTCTAAAAAAAGATGTTTCTTTTGAAAAAATAGATTTAAAATATACATCTTTTACTACCGTAAGCGTCTATAATGAAGAGCAATTAAAGAAATGTTTAGAATTAGGAGTAGAAAGAATTTATGTAAATAATTACCAATTATACAAAAAATATAGTAAAAATAATAATGTTTATTTAAAAACTAAAAGATGTTCCTTTAATATTTTAAATAATTTAGAAAAAAATAGTTTAGTAGGTGATTACTTTGATTTTTCACTAGATACTAATAATTTAGTAGGAGATTATCCTCTTAATGTATATAATATTTATACAGCTTATTATTTATATAAAATGGGACTTAATATAGTTACATTATCTTTAGAATTATCAAATTATGAAATAAATAAATTCATCTCTTCATTTAAAAATAAATTTTCCTTTTTACCATCCCTAGAAATTGTATGTTATGGTAGAAGTATGAACATGATAATTAAAGGTAATATTTTAAATTTAAATCTTGATGATTATAATTATCAGTTAAAAGATATAAAAAATAGAAGTTTTCCTGTCTATTTTGATGGATGCAATACTTATGTTCTAAATTACTGTAATAGAAAAATAGATAATAAAAAAATATTAGGAAATTATCTAAATACTAGACTTGACTTCTTCCTAGAAGATAGCAAGGAAGTAAAAGAGATTGTAAATATGTATCAATAAAGTTGTTTTTTAGTATTAAAATAATATTATTTGTGATAAAATATTAGTAGATAGGGTGTGATATTATGAAACATGAAAATAAAGTGGAAGAAAAAGAAATTCCTATTAAAAACTATATCATTTTAGGAATTATATTTTTACTAGGTATTATTATTGCTTTATATTTTTGTGATTGGTATAAAGTTTATGATAATTATCAAAGACAAACTCCTATTATAAGAGGAACATTATCAGAAATTACTACTGCAGAAGTTGAACACTATGTACTTGAAAACCCAACAGCTACCTTTTATATGTGTACTGCCGATGAATCAATTTGTCGTAATTTTGAAAAAGGTTTTAAAAAATATGTAGAAAAAGAATCTTTAACTGATAAAATAATATATGTTAATTTAACTGATACTGATGTTAATAGTTTTGTAACAGAATTTAATAATAAATATAATTATAAAATAAAACTTACAAATAATTATCCTGCTTTAGTTACATTTGACGATGGACACATAACAGGTTTAGTTCAAGGAAACAAAGATAAAAAATTAACAGTTAGTAAAGCTAAACAATTTATAGAAATGAATAAAATAGGAGAGTAATCTTCTTTTTATTAGGAGGTAAAATTATGAATAATATAGTATTATATGAACCTGAAATACCACAAAATACTGGTAATATTATGAGAACCTGTGTAGCAACAGATACAAAACTACATTTAATAAAGCCACTAGGATTCGTCTTAGATGACAAACACCTAAAAAGATCAGGCGTAAACTATATAGATAAATTAGATTATGAAGTATATGATAATTTTTCTGATTTTAAAAGTAAAAATCCGGGTATCTATTATTATTTTACTAGATATGGAAAAAAGCCCCATACTAGCTTTGATTATAGTAATAAAAAAGGTGATAATTTATATTTTATATTTGGCAAGGAGTCAACAGGTATTCCTAAAGAAATATTAAAAAATGATATAGATCATTGTATGCGAATTCCTATGACAAAAAATGTTCGTGCACTAAACTTATCAAATAGTGCTGCTATTGTTATATATGAGGCCTTGAGGCAACAAGATTACAATGATTTATTAAGAGTTGAACCACATAAAGGTGAAAATTTTTTAGAAGAGTAGTGATAGTATGTTAGATAGAAAAAGTGAAATAGAAAGAAGTATAATAGTAAAGTATAGAAAAGAAATTTGGCGAAAATTTACTAAAGCAGTACGTGATTATGAACTTGTTGAAGAAAATGACAAAATAGCTGTTTGTATTAGTGGAGGTAAAGATTCTTTTTTACTTGCTAAATGCCTAGAAGAGCTAAAAAAACATGGCAAAGTCAAATTTGATTTAGTCTATTTAGTAATGAATCCGGGTTATAGTGATAAAAATTATAAGAAGATACTTGAAAACGCTAAAATATTAGGCCTTGATTTAAATGTTTTTAATTCTTCCATATTTTCTATTGTAGATAACAGTTGTAAAGGTTCTCCCTGCTATTTATGTGCCAGAATGAGAAGGGGCTTTTTATATGCTAGAGCAAAAGAATTAGGATGTAACAAAATAGCTTTAGGTCATCACTTTGATGATGTAATTGAAACAATTTTATTATCTATTTTTTATGGTGGAGAATATAAAAGTATGCCTCCAAAACTTAAAAGTACTAATTTTTCTGGAATGGAACTTATTAGACCTCTTTATTTAGTAAGAGAGGAAAGCATTATTTCTTGGGCTAAATATAACAAATTAGAATTTATTAATTGTGCATGTAAATTTACTAAAAAATCAACTACCAAAGATTCTAAGAGATTAGAAATGAAATATTTAATAAAAAATATGGAAGAGAAAAACAAAAATATTGTATATAATATTTTTAAATCAAGCGAAAATGTTAATATAGAAACTGTACTTGGTACAAAAATTGGTAACAAAAAGACAAGTTTTATAGAAAAATATAAAAAAGACTAATCTATGATGTGATAATTTATCATTTCATTGAAATAAGTCTTTTTTTGTATAAAAATTAATTTCTCCTTCCATAATCTAATTGGAGGGATTAATTTATGGCAAAATACAAAGTTGAAATAAGTGGTGTTGATACTAATAATATTAAAGTACTCAAAAATGATGAGATGAAAAAACTATTTATAAAAATGAATCAAGGAGATTTGTTTGCTAGGGATTTGTTAATTGAAGGAAACTTAAAACTTGTTCTAAGTATTTTAAAAAGGTTTAATAATAGATGTGAAAATATGGATGATTTATTTCAGATAGGTTGTGTCGGATTAGTTAAAGCAATTGATAATTTTGATCTATCACACGATGTTAAGTTTTCTACATATGCTGTACCAATGATCATGGGAGAAGTTAGAAGATATTTAAGAGATAATAATAGTATAAGAGTTAATAGGTCATTAAAAGATAGTACATATAAAACTTTGAA
>CAJMSU010000018.1 GCA_905216155.1 uncultured bacterium | reverse complement strand
TATAATAGTTTTGCATTGATGAAAAGAAAAGAATATTAGATTACTTTAATATTAATTTAATTACTAGATGTTGTTATGATTATTGATATACTTATAGTTGCTGCTATACAAAATGTTATTCGTTATATAACTAATTTCAAAAAATATACACAAATTAAAAAATTATTATTATTTTGATTATAGTATTTAAAAATATGATATAATTAGCTTAGTTTTAACTAAGTTTTTTTATGGAGGTAATTATGTTATTAATAGGTAGTCATGTAGGTTTTAAAAAAGATAGTCAACTTCTTGGTAGTTTAGAGGAAGCACTTTCATATGGTTCTAATACATTTATGTTTTATACGGGTGCACCACAGAATACTAGTCGTTATCCAATTATGGATGGCTTTACAATTGAGGCTTTAAATATAATGAAAAAAGAAAAAATAGATTATTCAAAGGTTATTGTTCATGCACCATATATTATTAATTTAGCTAATGATAAAGATCCAGACAAATTTATATTTGCAGTTAACTTTTTACAAGAAGAATTAGAAAGATGTAGCTTGTTAGGAATTAAGAATGTGGTTTTGCATCCAGGAAGTCATGTTGGACTTGGAACAGAAAATGGCATAAATAACATCGCTAAGGGACTTAATATGATTTTAGGTAATACCGATGTTACTGTATTATTAGAAACAATGGCTGGTAAAGGTACAGAAGTAGGATCAAAGCTAGAAGAACTAAAAAAAATAATTGATTTGGTTGAAGATAAAAAACATATTGGTGTTTGCCTTGATACATGTCATTTATCTGATGCAGGATATGATATAGTTAACTTTGATAAGTTTTTAGATTTATTTGATGAATTAATTGGTATAGATAAAATAAAATGTGTTCATATTAATGATAGTAAAAATGAAGTTGGAAGTCATAAAGATAGGCATGAGAATATTGGCTATGGAAAAATTGGATTTGATACATTAATTAACATTATTTATAATAATAGACTAAAAAATGTTCCTAAAATATTAGAAACACCATATGTAGATAAAAAATATGCACCATATAAATATGAAATTGAAATGATTAAAAACAAAAAATTTGATGAAAAACTATTAGAAAAAGCAAAAGAACAGGTCTAAAGATACTTGTTCTTATTTTCTTCATATAAAGATATTACTGTATTATATAGATTAGGACTTAATTTATCTTTTAACTTTAAAAGTACCTTATCATTTTTATTTAATAATTCTTCATAATTTAATAATAAAAAATTAAAAATTATATTTACTTCTTGACTATTTAAGTCTATATTAATACTTGATGCATATTTTTTAATATCATTTGGAGTTAAATTTTTTATATATCTTTTTGCTAATTCCCTATACATATTTCACCTCTAATAAAATATATGAAATAACTTTTAAAAAATGTGATAAACTATTACTAGGAGGAATTTTATGAAAAAACTTAATAATACAAAACATACTAAGAAAAAGAATTATGATAAGATTATAAATAAGCGTTTAATATTTTTTATTGGACTTATTGCTTTTTTGTTTTCTATTATAGTAGTTAGGTTTTATATTGTTATGGTTCATAAAAATAGTGAGTATAAAGAAAGATTATCAGAACTTTCTTATACTAAAGTTTTAGGTAGCAGTGCTCCAAGAGGAAGAATTTATGATAGAAATTATAATATAATAGTTGATAATAAAGCTGTTAAAAGTATAGTCTTTAAAAAAGAAAAAGGCTTTAAAACTAGCAATATGATTAATTTAGCATATATGGTTTCTCCACATTTAGATCTTGACTATTCAAAGTTAACAGTAAGGGCTAAAAAAGAGTTTTACTTAGCTAAGTATCCAAGTATTTGTAACAGTAAAATTACAAAAGAAGAAAGAGAAAAAGTAGAGTCAAGAAAACTTACTAATAGTGATATAGAAGAATTAAAAATAGAAAGAATTACTAATAATGAATTAAATAAATTTAATGACTCTGATAATAAAGCTGCCTATTTATATTATTTAATGAATAAAGGATATACGTATGATGAAAAAATAATTAAAAGTAATGCCAATGACGCTGAGTATGCATATATTGCTGAAGAAAATGCTAAATTAAATGGCTTTAATACTAAGCTTGAATGGGAAAGAGTATATCCTTATGGAGACACATTCAAAAGTATTTTAGGTACAGTTTCTACATCTACACAAGGTATCCCAGCTGATAAGAAAAGCCAGTATTTAAAAATGGGATATTCCCTAAATGATAGAGTAGGTCTTAGTTACATAGAAAAAGAGTATGAAAAATATTTAAAGGGTAAAAAAGAAGAATATGAAGTAGTTAATTCACATGAATTAAAACTTGTAAAAAATGGTAAAAGAGGAAATGATATAGTTTTAACTATAGATATAAACCTACAGCAACAAGTAGAAAATATTTTATCTGAACAAGTTTTACAAACAAAAAATGAACCTAATACTAACTTTTATGATCATTCAAGTGTTGTAATACAAGATCCTAATACTGGCGAAATACTTGCAATGGCGTCTAAACAAGTAGTAGACGGAAAAATTGTTGATATGACTAGTAGTATCTTAACATCACCTGTAACTCCGGGATCTGTTGTCAAAGGAGCATCAATGCTTGTTGGATATAATACTGGTGCCATTAAGATGGGTGAATATATGATTGATGAATGTATTAGAGTAGCTGGTACGCCTGAAAAATGTTCTTCTCACACATTAGGTAGAATAGATGATATAACAGCTCTTGCAAAAAGTAGTAATGTTTATCAATTTAAAACAGCTATTAGAGTAAATGGTCAAGAATATTCATATGGTATGAGACTTAATTTTAATCAAAAAGCTTTTGATACTTATAGAAACATGTACCATTCATTTGGACTTGGTGTAAAAACGGGAATTGATTTACCAATAGAGTCATTAGGTTATACTTCAAAAGATAAAGCAGCTGGTAACTTACTTGATTTTGTTATGGGGCAATATGAGACATATACTCCAATTCAACTTTCTCAGTATATATCAACTATTGCTAATGGTGGTAGTAGATTACAACCACATCTATTAAAAGAAGTTCATGAAGCAACAGAAGATAATTCTATGGGTAAAACAATTGTTACGGTAGATAAAAAAGTACTTAATAAAATTGATACCAAACCTGAATATATGAAGCGTGTTCAAGATGGATTTTATGCCGTTATGCATTCTAATGGTGGGTATGGTGTTAGTTATATAGATCCTAAATACGATGCAGCTGGAAAAACAGGAACATCACAAAGTTTTATAGACACTAATAATAATGGTGTAATTGATACTGAAACTATTACTAGTTCTTACATAGGATATGCACCGTTCAATAATCCTAAAATGTCTATAATTGTAACTTCACCAGATTCCTCTCATCCCAATTCATCCAATGAGTACGCAAGCTATGTTACACTTAGAATTACAAAAGCCATTACAAATAAGTTTTTTGAGATGTATGGCAGTTAGAGTTGACAAAATAGGCGCTTTGTGTTATAATATGTGTACTTTGAAGATATAGGGGTTCAAAGAAATTATTAAATAATTTTGATTGGGGTTGAATATTTATGAAAAATTCTTATATATTTGAATATTTAGATGAAAATGATTTTAGAAAAAAAGAAAGATCTGTAAGAAAATATAATATGCTTGCATATAAAAAATTAACTTTTAATTTTTATCCAGAACTTAGAAAAGGTAACTTTTTAGGTAAAAAAGTAGCCCATGATGATAAGAATAAAACTATTTCTTATGAATTAAAATTACCTACAGATGAATTGTTTGCTAAAGTACATGGTGAAATTATGTTACATTATACTGTTTACACAGAAAAAAATATTATTCTTTTAACTAATATTACACCAGAAGGAATCTTAGATGAAGGGCATAGAGCTGAACTTTCTACTTATAAAGGTGTTATGATATCTAAAACAAATCCAGAAAAAGATATGTTTAAAATTAATTTATTAAATATGTTAGGAAAATAGATAAAAAATCTATTTTTTTTTCATTTTATATTGCAAGGTTTAAAAATATATGCTATCATTAAATAGTCATGGACCCTTAGCTCAGTTGGTTAGAGCATCCGGCTCATAACCGGACGGTCATAGGTTCGAGTCCTATAGGGTCCACCATTTTTATTATTGCGAGTATGGCGGAATTGGCAGACGCGCTAGACTTAGGATCTAGTGTCTTAGACGTGCAGGTTCAACTCCTGTTACTCGCACCATTAATGAATTGTTCGAACCATTTTGGTTCGTTTTTTTCTTGCTAAAAACAAAATGATTGAGTATCTTGATTATTTAATAAAACTAAAAGAAAAATCATTAGTTTAAAAAGATTAGTATAAAAGATTATAGAGAATATTCATACAATAATTATAATAAAACTTATATTTGCAGATACCAATAACGTTTTTAATGTAACATTATATACTATTTATATGTTAAAATATAGTTAAAAGTAATTATAGAAAGGTTTGGATTTAATGTGTTTGAATATGCAAAAGATAAATTTATAGACTTTATTAACACTAATTATGATATAAGTGATAATAAAATTAAACATAAATTAAATCATACATTTCATGTAGTAGATAATTCTAAATATTTATGTGATAAATTAAATCTAGATGATGAAACAAAAGAAATTTCAATGATTATTGCACTACTACACGATATTGGAAGATTTTATCAAGCTAAAGAATTACAAAATTTTAGAGAGGATATAAATAATTATGACCATGCTATAATAGGGATTAAAATATTATTTGAAAATAATCTAATAAGAAAATTTATTAAAAACAAAAAATATGATGAAATTATAAAAAGTGCTATTGCAAATCATAATAAATATATAGTTGATTTTGAAAACATGAACAATATGCAAGCACTGCACTCAAAATTAATTAGGGATGCAGACAAATTAGATTCATTCAGAGCAAAGTATGAAGAAGACATTTATATAATGGCAAATATAACAAAAGAAGATATTGAAAATTCCTTAATATCAGATAATATTTTAAATAGTTTTATGAATGAAAAAACAATTTTAAGTAAGGATAGAAAAACACCAATTGATATATGGATTTCATATATTGCATTTATATATGGATTGTATTTTAGAGAAAGCTTAAACTATATATATGAATTAGATTATGTTAATAAATTAGTAGATAAATTTAACTATAAGATAGAAGATACCAAGAAAAAAATGAAACAGATAAAAGAAAAGGGAAACAAATTTATTTCAAAAAGGAGAAAAAATTATAATGAATGATTATTGTATGATAGAATGTGCATTTGATAATAAAGTAGAATTAAGTAAAATGTTTTGAATTTGCTATATATGATATTTCTAGCATAAACAAAGAATATTTAAAATGGATTGATAAGGAAACAAAAAATAATTAAAAATGATATAAAAAATAACTTTTTAGAATTATAATTATTTGAACTAAAAATTAATAACATTGAAATTGTTCTAACTAAGATGTCTTAGATCTTATTCATACATTAAAATACAGTGTTAATAAAGATGTAAAGTAGAGTAGTTAGTAGTCGTATAAGTATATTAATATGGTATAATATAATATATAAGTGATAAGGAGTGATTACTTTGGTAGTTGCAAAAAGAGAAGAATCAGAAATAAATCAAGAAAAAATTGTAGATCAAATAAGATCTATAGGAATAGACATGATAGATGAAGCATCATCTGGCCATCCTGGAATTGTTTTAGGAGCAGCACCTATTATTTATAGTTTGTATGCTCATCATATGAGAATAGATCCAGAAAATCCTACTTTTTTTAACAGAGATAGATTTGTTATGTCAGCAGGTCATGGATCAGCTCTTTTATATTCAACTTTATATATGGCTGGTTATGATATTAGTTTAGATGATTTGCATAAATTTAGACAAATAGACTCAATTACTCCAGGACATCCAGAATATAAAACTACACCTGGTGTTGATATGTCAACAGGTCCATTAGGACAAGGATTTGCCAGTGCTGTTGGTATGGCTATTGCTGAGGCAAACCTTGAGGCAAGATTTAATAAAGGTAAAAATAAAATAATAGACTTTAATACATACGTATTATGTGGAGATGGCGATTTAATGGAAGGCATCTCATATGAAGCAGCTAGCCTTGCAGGTACCTTAAAACTTAATAAGTTAATTGTTTTATATGATTCAAATAACACATCCTTAGATGGAGCAACCTCACTTTCATTTACTGAAAATGTTTCTATGCGTTTTGTTGCTATGGGATGGAATGTTATAACTGTTGAAGACGGAGAAAACATTGATGATATAAATAAAGCTATAGATGAAGCTAAAAATAGTGATAAACCTACATTAATAGAAATAAAAACTATAATTGGCAAATATTCTAAATATCAAGGTAGTAACTTAATTCATGGAAAACCACTTGATAAAGATGATATTTCTAATATAAAAAATTCTATGCAAATAAGAGATATTCCATTTACCATTTCAAAAACTACTGTTGATGATTTTAGATATTTTATTAATAAAAGATGCAAAAATTTAACCAATAAATTTAATAAAGCAGTTGAATCATTAGATGAAGAATTACAAAACGACTTAATATATTTAATGAAAGATGATAAGAAACAAGATTTTAAAAATATCATTTATGAAGCTCCTGATGATCTTATGGAATCCCCTAGAGATACTTCTTCTAAAATATTAAACTCTATTGCTAATAATTCAAGAAATATTATTGGAGGAAGTGCTGATTTATTTACTTCATGTAAAAATTATTTAAATGATATGGGAGACTTTTCAGCTCATAATTATCTAGGAAGAAATATATACTTTGGTGTTAGGGAAGCAGCTATGGGTGCTATTCTTAATGGTATTTGTTTATTGGGCTATCGTTCATATGGTTCTACATTTTTAAGCTTTAGTGACTATATGAGACCATCTATTAGAATGTCGGCTATGATGAATTTGCCAGTTACTTATATATTTACTCATGATTCTATCAGCCTTGGAGAAGATGGCCCTACGCATCAACCTATTGAACAGCTAGCAACACTTAGAACTGTTCCTAATTTAGAAGTATATAGACCGTGTGATGCAAACGAAGTAATAGGTGCTTATAGAACTATATTTGAAAATAATAATCCATCTGTTTTATCACTTTCTAAAAATAAATTACCTATATTAGAAACAACCAATGTTGGTGATGTTAGTCGTGGAGGTTATGTAGTATATGATAACGAAAGACGTCCATCAGCTATCTTAATAGGAACAGGAGAAGAAGTTCATTTGGCAATAGAAGTTGCTAAAAGACTACAAACAAAAGGAATTGATGTAAGAGTTGTTTCTATGCCATGTATTAAAAGATTTAAACAGCAAACAGATGAATATATTGAAAGTATTTTACCAGTAGAAATAAGAAAAATAGTCATTGAAGCAGGAAGTTCAGCATCATGGAATAGTCTAGTATTTAATGAAAAATATCTAATTACTTTAGATCAATTTGGTGCTAGTGGTAAAATGGATGATGTTTATAAAAAGTTTGGTTTTGATGTTGAAACTCTAGAGAAGAAAATAGAAAATTTATTAAAATAATATTCGACATAAATAGACCTTTATAATATGTATACTAAAGATGGTGATATTATGAGGGTTTATTTTTTATTTGACGTAAAGGATGAATTTATTAATTTATATAAAGATAATGAAAGAGTATTATTTAATATATTAAGACAAATTTATTATTTGCAAAAAGAAGAAGTTAAATATGGATATAATCTATTTAGCCAATTAACAAATAGAATAGATAATACTGATTTAGATAAATATATTTATATAAAACTTCATCAAAATATTCCTTATTCTAAAAGAGAAAAGGTTCATTATTTCAACAATTTATATAGAGATGAAATAAGCAGACTAATAGTAAAGAAAAGTTATATAAAACTAGAAGCAGAACAAATTAATTCATCTTTTTTTAAAGTACTTAATGATTATTGTAAAAATTTTTTTGTTTGTGAATTTAAATATCAAGATTATTTTTTCTTAGATGATATTTTGTCAAAAAACACGGTTTAATCTTGTGTAATTTGCTTTAATTTAGTAGAATATTATTAGTAAGGAGATGAATTTATGTTACATGATATATTATTAGTTTTAGTTGGACTTTTAATTGGAGCAGTTATTGGATTTGTTCTAGCTAGATACTTTATGAAAAAATATTTAAAAGAAAACCCTCCAATTAATGAAGATATGATTAAGACTTTAATGATGCAAATGGGTAGAAAGCCTAATCAAAAACAAATTAATCAAATGATGAAATCTATGGAGAAATTTAACAAATAAATAAGAATTCGCAAATAATTGTGAATTCTTATATTTTTTCTTTTATTAAATTTTTATTATTTTTTAAGTAATTTTTCATCAATGAAAGAGCCCTTTGAGCAAAATACTTATTTTGATATTCCTTATATATTTCAAAATTAACATTCCCATCATATTTATTATTATTAAAAGATATAATTCCAACTATTTCCATTGTTTTATTTAAGATAATATCAAATTCTTGTTGCGAGTCATTTTCCATTAATCTTTTTGACAAAGAAATAGTATTATCACTTGCTACTTTATTAAAATTACTATTAGATATAATATTTAAATGATTAAAAGCATCATCTATATTTATAATTTTTTCGATATCTTTAATATCTTTCAAATTATTTAGTACATCATTTGCTATAAACAAAGCATAGTTTTTACTTAATTTATAAAAATTAGGTATATCTCTAGTTAATCTCTTTTCATATAATTTTATATCTTTAGTAACACCATTATTATCTTTTTTAGTCTCTTTTATTGAATAATTATTATTTGGTAATAAATTAATAGTTACTTCATCTTCTTCATTTTTATCTATTGTCTTTTCTGTAATGACAGATATTTTATTTTTATTATCAGTATTTTCAAGAATAAGATTATAAGCTTTATTTTCGTTTGTAATAACATAAATAGTTTTTTTAAAAACATCAGTTCCTGAAAATATATTATTTATATTTATATGATAGAATTTTTCTAATGATAATTTATCTTTAATCTCGTTAAAAAATACCATTAAGCTACAATTATTAAGTATTTCTATTTTAGCAACATTATCATTTTCAGTAACTCTAATAGATTCTTTTGTACTATTAATATTCATATTAATACACTTCCTTAGCGCTGTTTATTATATCATATGATTACTTGTTTTTCAATAAAACATTTAATTTATTGATAAAATAAGATATAATATAAATGTTGGTGATATTATGAAGGATTTTAAAGAAAAATTATCTTTAGTACCTACAAAACCAGGCAGTTATCAAATGAAAAATAAAGATGGTGTTGTAATATATGTAGGGAAGGCTAAAAACTTAAAAAATAGATTAAAAAGTTATTTTACTGGTACTGTTACTGGTAAAACTAGGATGCTAGTTAATGACATAGATGATTTTGAGTATATAGTAACATCTTCTGAACTTGAAAGTTTAATATTAGAAATAACTTTAATAAAAAAATATGATCCTAAATATAATATCTTACTTAAAGATGATAAGACTTATCCATATATAGAACTTACAAATGAAGTATATCCTAGATTAAAAATTGTTAGGAATGCTAAAAAGAAAAAAAATAAAAATCATTTATATGGACCATATCCAAATGTATCTGCAGCTAGAAAAACAGTTAATATGATTAATAGAGTTTATCCACTTAGAAAATGTGATAAATTAAAAAAAGATTTATGCTTGTATTATCATATTCATGAATGTCTTGGTTATTGTAAATTTGATATTGATAGTGAAGTGATTAATCAAATAAAACGTGAAATAACATCTTTTCTAAAAGGAGATTCATCTCTAATAGTAAAAAAAATTAAAGAAGAGATGGAACGTGCTAGTAATTGTCTAAATTATGAAAGAGCACTAGAATTAAAAAATATGTTAGAAGACATTGATATTACATTACGACGTCAAAAAATAGATTTAAATAGAAATTATAATTTTGATTTAGTAAATTATTATCATGATAATAACTATATTTCAATAGAAATATTCTTTATAAGAGATGGTCTTTTATTTGGCAGACATAATGAAATAATACAGAGTATGTTAGATCCTAATGAAGAGGTTATCGAATATTTAATTAAATTTTATGATAAAAGTGGTATATTGCCAAAAGAATTATATGTACCTAATGAAATTAATAACAGCTTACTTAGTAACTATTTTTCTATAAAAGTATCAACACCAATTAAAGGTAAATTAAAAAAATTGCTTGATCTTGCTTATGAAAATGCCGTTGAACAGATGGATTTAAAAGAAGAAACCATGAAAAATGATGATAAAGTTAGAATGGATGCTATTGAAGAGTTAAAAGACTTACTTGGACTTGATAGAGTATCAAGAATGGAAGCGTTCGATAATTCACATTTATTTGGAACATTTTATGTAGGTGGCATGGTTGTCTTTGATGACTTTCTACCTTTAAAAAATGAATATCGAAAATATAAAATAGATGTTAATGTAAAAGATGATTTATCTGCCATGAGAGAAGTTCTTTATAGAAGATATTATAAAGTATTAATGGAAAATTTAGTTAAACCTGATTTAATTGTTATGGATGGTGGAGAATTACAAATAAATGTTGCTAAAGAAATAATTACTTCCCTAGGACTATCTATTCCTATAATTGGTTTAGTTAAAGATAAAAAACATAGTACTAGCTATATAATGAATGAAAACTTAGAAAGATTAAATGTTAAAAGTGATAGTAATTTATTTTTGTTCTTAACCCATATTCAAGATGAAGTTCACAGATATGCAATTACATATCACAGAAATATTAAATCTAAAGGAGCTCTAGCTAGTGTTTTATCTATGGCCCCTGGTATTGGTGAAGTAAAAAGAAAACAACTATTAAGAAAATTTGGTTCTCTAAAGAAAATAAAAGCCTCATCAATTGATGAATTATCAGCAGTTATTGGACAAGATGCAGCTACAAAATTATTTAATTATTTAAAAGAATTATAGTATAATAAAAGTTAGTAAAGGGTGATATATATGAATAATAAGGGATATACATTGGTTGAAGTTTTATCAGTTATTGCAATACTTAGTATTTTATCTGGAGTAGCAGTCGCTGGAGTTTCTAGATATTTAGTCAAATCAAGACAACAGGCATATGATTCTATGGCATCAAGTGCTTATGATGCAGCAGCAAGTTACATTCTAAAAGAAGGCATCCCGAGTGATGGTAAAGTTTCTTTTTCTGAACTAATATCTTCTGGCTACCTAAAAGAAGTAGTTGATCCAAAAACAAAAGAAAAAAGTTGCTCATGTAATGATTTTGATAATTGTAATTCATACGTAGAAATACAAAAATTATCAGTAAGTGGTACTAACACTTTAGATGATTATAAATATATAGTCCACATAAGATGTTCTAGTGGATATAGTAAAGATTATAATATGAAGGAGTGATAATTAATGAGTAAAATTAGTGTAATGGATGAAATTTTAGCTAATAAGATAGCAGCAGGAGAAGTAGTTGAAAAGACTATGAATGTTGTTAAAGAATTAGTTGAAAATGCAATTGACGCTAAAAGTGATAGAATAGAAATTAAACTTATTGACTCCGGTGTTAAAGAAATTATTGTTTCCGATAATGGTATTGGTATGGATAGAGAAGATAGTAAGCTTGCTTTTTCCAGACATGCAACTTCCAAACTTAAAAACTTAGATGACTTATTTTATATAGAATCTCTAGGCTTTAGAGGTGAAGCACTTCCTTCAATCGCATCAGTTTCTAACGTATTTCTAAAAACATCAGATGGTAATGTAGGCACTTATATAGAAATATCTGGTGGTCAAATAAAAAAAGTTAAAGATGCAGACTTACAACAAGGTACAACTATTACAGTAAGAGACTTATTTTACAATACACCAGTTAGATTGAAATATCTAAAAAATTTATATATAGAACTTGCTAATATAGTTGATTATGTAAATAAAATGGCCTTATCATATCCAAATATTAAATTTACTTTAACTAATAATGATAAAGTATTATTAGATACTGATGGTAGTGGTGACTTATTAAAAGTAATCTATCAAATATATGGTGTAGATGTTGCTAAAAAAATGATAGAAGTATCTGGAGAAAATGATGATTATTATATTAATGGTTACATCTCTTATCCTGAAGTTACTAAAAGTAATAGAAATTCAATCACAACACTTGTTAATGGTAGAGTTATTAGAAATAATGATTTAAATAGAGTAATAATAGATAGCTATCATACCTATATACCAAAAGGTAAATTTCCTATTATAGTTTTAAATATAGATGTTGATCCAATACTAATTGATATTAATATTCATCCTACTAAAATGGATATTAAATTTTCTAAAATGGATACCTTAAAAGAGTTAGTTCAAAAGAAAATAGTTGAACAACTTGAAAGACTTACTTTAATACCTAAGGCTAATGTAAGAGATAGTGAATCAATAAAAGATATAAGTATTCCAATGAGAAGATCATTTTCAAGTGAAATAGATGATGATACTTTTAATAAAACCTCATATGAAGAGGTTAGTTTTGACTTTTCTGTTAGTGATAATAATACTGATTATGAAAAAAGTAGTGAACAAGATAATGAATCTAGTGAAGAAGAAAATGTTAGAATAAAAGAAATGATTCCTAGAGGTATAGTATACTTAACCTATATAGTTGCTGAAAATGAAGATGGTATGTATATAATTGATCAACATGCCGCAGCTGAAAGAATTAATTATGAAAAAGTACTCAAATCTCTAAAAGAAAAAGTTGTTGTAGTTGACTTATTAGTACCTGTAAAAATTGAATTATCTGCCAGTGAATTTTTAATAATAAAAGAATATTTTGACTTACTTAAAGATTATGGATTTATAACAGAAGAATTTGGTAATAATACAATAATTGTAAGAAGTCATCCTAATTGGATATTTGAAGATGTAAGTGAAGAATGTATTAGAAAAGTAATTGATATTATAATAGAAAAGCAAGGCTTTGATTTTGATCAATTTGTTTGGCGAATGGCTGCTACTATGGCGTGTCGTATGTCAATTAAAGCTAATGATTATATTTCTTATGATGATCAAGTTTACTTATTAAATGAACTTCGTCATTGTGAAAACCCTTTTACTTGTCCACATGGTAGACCTACAATTATTACCTATACTAAGTATGATCTAGAAAAGCTATTTAAACGTTCCCTTGACTAAATTGTAAAATTGTGGTATAATCAGCACAAGTTAAGGGGTGATGGTTATGAATAACAATTCTAGCTTTCAGGAAGTATATCCATTTACTACAGAGGCTATATCTGGATATTTTCCATTATTAAATTTTAAAGACAAAGAAGTCTTTACTGTAGGATCTTCACTTGATCAAGCATTTAATGCCTTACTTATGGGTGCAAAAAATGTAGTAGTTTATGATATTAATCAAAATGTATTACCATTTTATAAATTAAAAAGAGAATGTATTTTAAATATGGATCCTAAAAAAATGTATAAAGAAATAGTTAATACAAAAGAAGTTCCTATATCATCTGATATATTTCCATATAATAGTTTAGTAAAAATGAATCCATATATGAGCAGTAAAGAAAAATATATGTTATTAAGAGAAAGATTAACAAATGAAGATGCTATTAAAATTGTTAATGGCAACATATTTTCTATGGATTCACTTGATGAAAACACTAAATTTGATACTATGATATTATCTAATATACTTCAATATTTAGAGTTTTTCTCTAATGAACCTTATGAATTATTAAAAACATCTTTTCCTAAATGGGTAAACCATTTAAATAAAGATGGAATATTACAGTTTATTTATCTATATGGATATTCTGCAAATGATATAAACAATAACAATCATTCAATAGCTTGTTATAATATAGGCAATGTGTGTGATGCATTAAATGGTAACATATTACAAATGGGAAGTTTTGATAATTTAGGTAATACTGATTCAATTATTACTTATACAAAAAAGAGGTGATCTCTATAAAAGATATTATAGTAATTGTTGGACCAACCGGTGTTGGTAAAACAAAACTTAGTATTGAACTTGCTAAAAAACTTAATGCCGAAATTATTAATGGTGATTCTGTTTCTATTTATAAAAACTTAGATATTGGTAGTGCCAAACCAACCATAGAAGAACGAGATAAAGTTATACACCATTTAATAGATATAAAAGATACATCATCAAATTATTCAGTATTTGATTACCAAAAAGATGTAAGAAAATTAATTGATGATATAAATAGTCGTGGTAAGCAGGTTATAATAGTAGGTGGAACAGGCCTATATATAAAAGCAGCTTTATATGACTATCAATTTGTAGATGGTACCTTATCAAATAATTATGATAATTTAAGTAATGAAGAAATATTAGAAAAACTAAAAAAATATGATAATAATATTAAAGTTCATATAAATAATAGAGTTCGTCTAATTAGATTATTAAATAAGTATGAAAATAATGAACCAATAACTAATAATAAAGATAAATGTCTATATAATATAAAAGTAATTGGCCTAACTACATCTAGAGATATCTTATATGATAGAATTAATAAGAGAGTAGATGAAATGATTAATAATGGGCTTCTATTAGAAATTAATAGTCTAAAAGATAAATATTCATCATCCAGAGTACTAAACAGTGCAATTGGGTATAAAGAATTTTATGATTATCTATTTAATAATCAATCTTTAGATGAAACAGTAGAAAAAATAAAATTAAATTCTAGAAGATATGCTAAAAGACAATACACTTTCTTTAGAAATCAATTTAATACCACTTGGTTTGATGTTGATTTTAATAATTTTGATAATACTATATCTAATGTATATAATTATATAAAAAAATAAAAGAAGTCAATCTAATTTGGCTTCTTTTTGTTTACAGGAACTATTGGTTTAGGAGGAACTATTCTTATTTCCGGATATTTATTAACAGGTTTTTCTTCTGAATTATTTATACTTTTTTCATTTGATAGGGCAGGTTGACTAGATTTTACTATCGGTATATTAACACTATTAACAGTTTTTGTAATTACTGGAGTGTTAGAAACATTATTAATATTTACTTCCTTTTTATTTATAATATTTTCCGTAGATACAGGTGCATTTGCTATTTGACTTGTAAATTTATTAGTTGTTGGTATTGCATTAGTACCTGACTCTTCTTGTTTTACTATTTTAGGTATAACAAGTACTTTTTTCTTATTCAAAATTTCTTTTTCGTGTTTTTTTTCTATTTGTTTCTCTTTAATAGCTTCTTCTTTCTTTTCTTTTCTCTTTTCAAATATAGAATCAGAATCATCTATTTCTATTATTCTATATAACTCAGAAAAGTTAATAATTCCTTGGTCTACTTTTTCAAGGGCATCTTGTAACATCGTAATTACATTATCTGTATATACTAACTCTTTTAAATCTTCTCTTTTAATATCATCACTATTAAGAGCATTTCTTATTTCATCATCAAATTCTAGGACTTCCTGAATAGCAATTCTTCCTTTGTAACCATTATGACAACTATCACATCCTCCAGGATTAATGTCATATACTTTATCAATGTCCTTATCCAAATATTTTTTAAATAAAGATTTTTCATATTCTGTTGTCTCACGAGAAATTCTACATTTTGGACACATTTTTTTAGCTAATCTTTGAGAAATAATACCAGTAAGGGCAGTTGATAATAAGTATTTTTCAACGTTCATATCAAGTAATCTTTCAACAGTTGATAAAGCATTATTTGTATGTATTGTTGATAATACTAAATGTCCTGTAATTGAAGCTCTTACAGCGATTTGAGCTGTTTCACTATCACGAATTTCTCCTATTAGAATAATATTTGGATCTTGTCTTAAAATTGATCGAAGGGCAGCAGCAAAAGTCATTCCAATCTCAGCATTAACTTGTACTTGATTTAATCCCTCAATATTCATCTCTATTGGATCTTCTACAGTTATAATATTTTTCTCTTCTTTATTTAAGATTTGTAATATTGAGTATACTGTAGTTGATTTACCAGAACCAGTAGTACCCGTAATTAAAATTATTCCATTTGGAACATTAATCATTCTTTTTAATTTCGTAAGATTTGTATCACCAAAACCTAATTGATCAAGCCCTTCCAAGCTTCTAGAGTAGTCTAGGATACGTACAACTATTTTTTCACCTTCATTAAGTGGAAGACAAGAAACACGCATATCTAAATAAGTACCACCAAAGTCACCCTTAATCGCACCATCTTGTGGTAGTCTTGTTTCTGTTATATTCATATTAGCTAAAAGTTTAAGTCTCGTCGATAAATTTCTTTCATAAGTTTTTGGTATATAAGTATAATTTTGTAAATCACCATCTATTCTAAATCTAACCATCATACCATCTTCTCTTGGATCAAAATGAATATCTGATGCTGATGATTTTGCAGCTGCCAAAATAATATAGTCAGCTATTTGAGTTATAGGCGTTTTATCAAAGTCAAATTTAACCATACTATTTCAACCCCTTTTGTTTACTTTCCTATGGTATTTTATTCTATTTTATTATATAATACTTTTATAAGAATATCAAGAAAGTGGTTGTTAAAATATGAAAAAAAATAATAAAAATGGATTTGTCTTAGTAGAAACACTCATAGTAGTTGTTTTTGTAGCAGCTATATTTTCTATTATGTTTTTAAATTTTTACCCATTAATTGGAGAATATGAACGTCGTGAAAATTATGATGATGTAGAAAGCAAATATGGAGCATATTGGGTAAAAAAAATGATACAAGATTCAAATTATACGGTTAATTACAATAATCCACATGCTACTCCTTTTAATATATACCCATATACTATTTATAGAGATATAACATGTAGTACGATATATTCTGATGATGAAGAAAAAAAATCTAAGTGTGAGGAAATATATAAAAAATTAGGAATTGAAAAATCAATTCTTGCTGCCTATAATTTAACAAATTTAAAAAAGGGAATTGCTGAGTTTCCAACATCAACAACAGGTATTAGCTATGGTATTAATTTAATTGATGATAATTTTAGAGATTACATTAATTATTTACCAAACTATACTCACGAGTCTCTAAATGGTGCAAAGTATAGAATACTTGTTAAGTTTAAACACGATAGCCCTAGTAAAAGTGATTTTATTGGTGATGAAGATATTACTGAGTATCCATATTATACATATGCAACATTGGAGGTGACTAAGTAATGAAGTTAAATAATAAAGGAATGACCATAATAGAAATACTTGTTACCTTCGTCATCGTTGTAGTTGTTGTAACCTCTTTATATGCCTCTGTTATAGCCTTAAAAAATAAAGAAACTATAGCATCCTATAAAGAAAGTCTAACTACATATAGAGATTTAATGATTAGAGATATAGAATCTGATTTAATTGAAAAAGGATTAAGTAGTTATGCATATTCAACTTTAGAAACAAATAAAGATAAGATTACTTTTACTTTTAGAGATGGTCAAAAAAAAGATCTAATAATTACACATAAAATGGGATGTCATGCAATTAGTGCCAGTGAAAAAAGTGATACAACACTGTGTCCAGGAAGCAATTCAAAGATTGGAGATAATTACAGTATTACTTATGGTGGAATAGATTACAAACTTCCTGATATTGGTTCTACTGAAAATGTTGATAAACAACCAATATACGATTTAATAATAGATAATGTAATTATTGACAACAGTAGTAGTGACATATTTGATTTAAAAATCATTTTATATCATCCAGATTTAGGAACAAAATATTCTATTCACATAACATCACCAATTGATGCCTAGTAAAAGTAAGAATATAGACATAGATAAAATTATTTGAAAAAATCTACCTAGAATAAAATTTTTATATTTAATATTAGTATCAGCAATGATACTTTTTACTTGCATATTTATAGAAATACCACCAAATGATATAAATATTATAATATAAATAGCTCTTAAAATTTCGTTATTTATAAGTGATGTTAAAAAAACACCCTTTGTAAGATCAAAAAGACCATTTACAAATATATAATTATATAAAGACAAATTTAAATAATTATTTAAAATAGTTATTATTAAGTAAAAAAATACTGAAGTACCATATATTAAAATCATAGTCTTAATAGAACCATAAATAGCTTTTTTTAAATTTATAGAAAAATTAGTTGATTCAGATTTTGTAATTTTAAACTTTTCTTTATCCTTTGGATATAAGAAAACACCAATTAAGAGATTAGAAATTATTAAGGATATTAAAATAAAAATAGGAATCATTTTATCCTTAAAAATAGAAGATACTGATCCTAAAATAAAAATAGGATTTGGAAAATGAGTAAAAATTATTAAGTAATTAGCAATCTTTGTACTAATTAATCCTCTTTCTAATAAGTCAGTTATATATTTACTACCAGATGGAAAACCACTTAACATACTCATTACTACAACATAAAAAATAGAACCATTTATATGTAATAATTTTGATATTTTTTCAATAAAGTTATAGTCTATTAATAATGAAGAAATTATAAAAAATATAAAACTAGCGGGAAATAATTTCTCCATAAAAAGATTTGTATATGATAAAATACTTTTTATTACAAGTTCAGAATTTATAATAAAAAGTGTCAACAGTAATATTAAAAATATAATTATAAGATTGTTTTTTCTAAATTTTTTCATATTTCTCCATTTCTTTGTTATAATCTTAATAGGGTGATTTAATGTTTAAAAAATTTTATGATAAAACAAAAGAATTTATTAAAGAAGAGTATAAATCAATATTAGTTTTATTAGCTCTTTATATAATATTATCTTTTCCAATTAATTATTCAATTATAGTAGGTGGGGGTATTAGTAATATTGATAGTAGGGTAAAAGTAGAAGATGCTTATAAAAGTAAAGGTAGTTTTAATATTTCCTATGTAACAGAAATGAGAGGTACTGTTTTTACCTATTTACTTAGCTATGTTATACCTGATTATAAAAGAGTTAGTTTAGATGAATATAAATATGATAAAGAAGAAGATTATAATGATATAAAATTCAGAAGTGATATAGATCTTACAAGTGCCAATAATAATGCCATAAAAGTTGCCTATTCACTAGCAAATAAAGATATAAAGAAAACATCTACTAAAATTTATATAACTATGGTAGAAGATGATATTAATAAATACTTAAATGTTGGAGATGAATTATTATCTATTGATGGAAAAAATTTTGATAGTACAAATGATTATAGAAAATACCTACAAACTATGAATGAAGGTGATTCTGTAAAAGTTGAAGTTTTAAGAAAAGACAAAAAAAAAGCATATGATATTAAAATAAAAAATTCTAATAATAGAAAAATAATTGGTGTTGTATTACAGGAAATTCATAAATATAAAACCACCCCTTCAGTTAATATAAAATTTAAATCTAGTGAATCAGGTCCATCCGGAGGATTAATTACAACTCTTGATATTTATAATAAGCTAACTAAAAAAGATTTAACTAATTCCTTAAAAATTGCTGGTACTGGTACTGTTGATAGTGATGGTACCGTAGGAGAAATAGGTGAGGTTAAATATAAATTACTTGGTGCTGTTAAAAAGAAAGCAGATATATTTTTAGTACCAACAGGAGATAACTATAATACATGCATAAAAACTGTTAAAGAAAAGAAATTAAACATTAAAGTTATTGGAGTAAAATCTGTAAGTGATGCTATTGAAAAGTTGGAATCTATTAAATAGATTCTTTTATTTTCACATAAATTTCACATAAATTTAATAAAAATTACACATTTATTTATTATATTTATAACATCGAAAGGAGATGATATGTATAAGATAAAAAAAGATGCACTACGTAAATAATTAATTTTATATATAAATGATATTACTATATGATTACACTCACTTCTTTAAAAAAAGTAATTATAAATACTACTATTATTATAAAAATTAAACGTCTAAATAATGCTACTTACTCCTTAAAAAAAGCTTATAGACTAGAAATATAGTAATATCATATTTAAAAAGAAAGCTCTTAAATAGAACTTTCTTTTTTGGTTATACTAATAATGGTGATTTTTATGAGAATATTAATAACAGGAGCTGCAAGTGGTATTGGCTATGAATTAGGAAAAGAATTATCTAAAAGAAGACATACTGTTTACCTTACAACACATACAACTGAGCAATTATTAAGATTAAAAGAGAAAATAAAACGTGATAATATTAATGTATTATGTTTTAAAATGGATATAGAAACAGATGATATAAATTTAGTTGATAAAATAAAACTAGATTGCCTAGTTAATCATGCTGGTATTGGAATTGGTGGTTCTATACTTTATATGAATATAGATAACTTAAAGAAAAATTATGATGTAAATATTTTTGCTTCTTTTAAATTACTGCAAAAGGTTTATAAAAATATGGAACGTGATAACATAAATGGAAAAATATTTGTTACGAGTTCACTTGCTGGTAGTCTACCTATACCATTTTTAGGATGTTATACGTCAAGTAAAGCAGCAATTTCTATTTTAACAAGGACAATAAATGAAGAATTAAAATATTTAAAAAGCAGAATTAGCATTACTTTAATAGAACCAGGAGCATATAATACAGGATTTAATAAAGTGATGATTGAAAATAAAGAAAAATATATGAATAGTGATAATAAAATATATGATAATCTAGAAAGTATTAACAAGATACAAAAAAATATGTTTTCATTATTAGAAAGTAACAACTACTCATCACTTATCAATAAGATTATTAAAAATATTGAATCTCCAAAACCTAAATTTCTAATAAGAGAACCAATTAGTCAAAAAATATTTACTAAATTATATAAAATTTTTCATTAAAAAAAGATCTATTTGCTAGATCTTTTTAATTTTTTTAATTTTTTATTTTCTTTTCTTATATTTTTTAATTCTTTTTTCTTTTCCTTAGATAACCTAATAGGAAATCTTTCAGCAGTATCAATAAATGTTATTTCTAAATTATTTACTAATTTTTCTGGTTCTCTATATTCTGTTATATAATTATTTGCTAAGTCATAAGCTTCTTCTCTTGATAGAGTTTGTTCATCATCAACACATCTTTTCATGGCACCAAATAAATTTTCATAATATAATACATTTTTGTTTACAACTGTTTCTTCGAATTCTATTTTTCTTATGTTTTCACTAATATTTAAATTTTTAATACTCAGAGTTTTTTCATCTTTTCTATAATATGGTTTCATAATATCAACTCCTCCTTGGAAGATTATTATATAATATTTTTTTTAAATAGTAAACAAACTTTTATATATTATATCTAGTATATAATAATTTTTCTATTCCTTATTTATTATTATTGACATTAACCATAAAAATATTATAATAAAACTATAATTATTTTATTTAATGGGGTGTTTACGGTGGAAGATAAATATGTAGTTACTTTAATGAAGAAAAAGCAAATATTTAAAAATGATACGTATATATGTCATTGTAATAATGAAGATGATAAAATGGTTCTGATTGGTAATTATGTGGATAATACTTTTTATGGAAGTGATGGTGAAATCTATCTTCCTATAGATGATATTGATTTTTTAGAAACAGATGATTATGATTATGGATTTGCTAATATCATATCTTTAAAAGAATTATCTGAACAATTTGGATATGAAACTATTCCTAAAGGTGCAAAACTTCAAAGGCTGTTAGAAGAGTATTATGAAATGCTTAGTGATACTGTTTACATTTTAATGGATGATTTTGAGGGAGTTATGACATATCCAATTAATATTAGTAATATTTATGATGCTTTCTATGATGAAACACATGGATATGATACAGGTGAACGTGTAAAAATCTCAGACAGTCAAAACAATGAAATACCAGTTAATGATTTAATTCTTAGTATTGCTTATGGCCAATATCAAGTTGATCAACTAAAATCAATTAAGTCACAAGTTACATCTCAAGTTGATAGTTTAAATGGTCTTATAGATACAATAGATTTATCAATTGAAGCTCAAGAAAATGGTCAAGAAGTACAAATTATTTATAGTGAAGAGCAGCCACTAACAAGTAAAGAAGCTGAAAAAAGTATTATAGAAAAAGATAATAAAACAATAAAAAATGAATTACTGAACATCAAAGAGATATACAAAAATTGTCAAAAAACTTTAGTTGGTCAAGATGCTGCTTTATTAAAAATAATCACTGAAATAGCTAGTATGGAGTTTACTGGTTTAAAAGATGATGGTATATTAATCACTGGTGATAGTGGTGTTGGAAAAACAAAGTCTATGCAACTTATATCTAAATATATAAATAAACCATTTTTGATAATAGATTCAACACAATTGACTATGCCTGGTTACGTTGGAAGAAATATAGAAGATTTCTTAGCTGAGCTTTTAAGTAACTGTGGTAACGACGTTAAAAAAGCAGAAAATGCTATTATATATTTTGATGAAATTGATAAAAAAGGTTCATCTAGAAAATCTGATGTTTCTGGTCAAGGAGTTTTAAATGTATTACTTAAATTTTTAGATGGAACAGACTATTTTGTTAATGGATATAAAATTAATACCAAAAATATGATAGTTATAGCAGGTGGAGCATATACCGATGTTTATAATAATACTTATGATAAGTCACCGGTAGGATTTTTAAATAAAAATTCACAAACTAATAAAGAAGTTTCAGTTAATGACTTTATAGATAAAGCTCAAATGACAAAAGAATTTATGGCAAGATTTCCTACTATTGTACACTTTGATGATATGGATTATGAAAAAATTAAAACAATACTTGAAAACTCTGATGAATCACCATTAAAATTAGAACAAGAAAAATTTAAAAAGTTAGGTGTAGACTTAGAATTTACTGATTTATATAAAGATAAAATAATAAATAATGCTTTAAGTAAAAAAACTGGTGTCAGAGGACTTAGGGGAGTTGTTAAAGATACTACAAGAATTCCATTTGGAGAAATTGCTATGAGTGATGATTCTTATGAAAAACTTATATTATCAGATGAAGTAGTAGAGGATCCTAAAAAGTATGTATTGATAAAGACAAAGAAATAAAAATTTGTCTTTATTTTTTTATAAAAAAGCTTGAAAAAGAAATTTATATTTGTTATAATTGGTTTGTTATTTGGAAATGGCGATGTAGCTCAGCTGGCTAGAGCGTTCGGTTCATACCCGAAAGGTCGGGGGTTCGATCCCCTCCGTCGCTACCAATTATGTAATTAGCTAATTCAAAAAATGAATTAGTTTTTTTGTTTATATAAATTTATATAAAATAAAAAACGGCTTAGACACCGTTTTGATTTTCTATGGTAGCCTGTACGGGTTTCGAACCCGTGAATACGAGCTTGAGAGGCGCGCGTGTTAAACCACTTCACCAACAGGCCATAAATTTAAGTACAAAAATATTTTAGCATACTTCAATTTGTTTGACAATAGAAATATTTTTTTAGTTACAAATTTCTAAGTAAACGCATAGTTTAGTTAATTTAATTATCAGTTTATTGCTAAAAAAATAAATATTTATTATAATTAATTTGTTATTGGAGGTATTATAATGAAAAAAATTTTAATTATTAGTTTAGCATGTGTTCTAGCATTTACAACTACTGCATGTTCATTATTTAAAAAAACTGATGCAGTTAAGTTTAAAGAAGAATATGAAAGCCTAAATGGTGTTAAGTCAAAAAAGACAGGTAAAATTAATAGAAGTGTAAATATAAGCAAAGATAATGTATTTGTATATAAGAAAGCATCAGATATTGTTGATGCCATTAATAATAAAGAAACATTTGCTGTATATTTTGGTTTTAGTGAATGTCCTTGGTGCAGAAGTGTTATCTCTACATTGAGTGAAGTAGCAACAGATATTGGAATTGATGAAATTTATTATGTTGATGTATCAGATATCAGGGATGAATTAGAAGTAAAAAATGGAAAGGTTGTTACCAAAAAACAAGGTGATAAATCATACATGGAGTTATTAAAACTTTTAGATAATGTGCTTGATGATTATACATTAACTGATGATAGTGATAAGGAAATTTCTACTTCTGAAAAAAGAATTTATGCACCAAATGTAGTATCAGTTGTTGCAGGTAAAGCTATAAAAAAGGACACAGGAATAAGTGATAAACAAACAAATCCATATATGAAATTAACTGCTAAGATGAAAAAAGAAACATATAATAAATTTAAATGTGTACTTGATTGTATAGTAGAAACTAACAACACTTGTACCAAAGAAAAATGCTAATTTTCCTTTGACAAAAATTAAAAACAATTATAAAATATGATTGTTCGAAAAATATAAATACGAATATTATTTAGAAATAAATAATGATCACACTAGTTGTGCTCGTATTTTTTTTGCTTTAAAGGAGGCTGTTTTTATGAAAAGTGAAGAAAATATTTTAGGATATGAAAAAATTTCTAAATTAATGATTAAATTTTCTATTCCCTGTATTGTCGCAATGCTTGTAAATTCTTTATACAATATTGTTGATCAAATCTTTATTGGCTGGGGAGTAGGGTACTTAGGAAATGGTGCCACTAACGTTGTATTTCCACTTACAATGATTTCGCTTGCTTTTGCTTTAATGTTTGGAGATGGAACTGCATCATATTTAAGTTTAAAGCTTGGTGAAAAGAATAAAAAAGACGCAGTTAAAGGTGTAGTTAATGGTATTTTTCTATCAGTTATAGTATCAATTTTAACGTTTATTATTTATATGTTATTTCTAACTAATTTACTAGATTTATTTGGATGTACTAAATTACTAAAAAATTATGCTCTTAATTATGGTTATATAATTAGCATAGGTCTTCCATTTATGATGATAGGAACTACATTAAATTCAATCATCAGAGCAGATGGATCTCCCAAATATGCAATGATTTCTATGCTTATTGGTGCTATTTTAAATATTATATTAGATCCTATCTTTATATTTATTTTTCATCTTGGTGTAAAAGGTGCTGCTTACGCTACTATAATTGGACAAATAGTAACGTTTACAATTAATGTATTATATATAAAAAGATTTAAGTCTATTAAAATAAAAAAGAAAGATATTAAATTAGATAAAAATATAATGAAGAAAATTTCTATTTTTGGTATTAGTAGTTTTATTACCCAAATGAGTATAGTTTTAGTTATTGCCTTTGAAAATAATTTATTATCTAAATATGGTGCTACATCAAAATATGGTGCTGAAATTCCTATTACTGTCCTAGGAATAGTTATGAAAATAAATCAAATTCTAAATAGTATTATTTTAGGTATTGCCATCGGCGCACAACCTATAATTGGTTATAACTACGGAGCATCAAAATATGATAGGGTAAAGAAAACTTTAAAATTAGTATTATGTATAAGTACAATTATAAGTACAATTTCATTTGTTTTATTTCAAACTATTCCGGACAAATTAATTTTAATATTTGGTAGTGGTAATAAACTTTATATAGAATTTGCATGTCTTGCTTTTAGATCATATTTATTACTTGTTATATGTAATGGAATACAAATTCCTTCTGGAATATTCTTTCAAGCTATTGGAAAAGGAGTTAAAAGTGCAATTTTATCATTATCTAGACAAGTTGTATTATTAATTCCTGCTATGGTCATATTTGGAAATTTATTTGGAATTAATGGTGTACTTTATTCTGGACCATTTGCTGATTTCTTTGCATTTATACTTGCTATTTCATTTTTGATTTTTGAAGTTAAAAGCCTAAATGCAGAAAAATTATCATCTTCAAATAATAAAGTATTAGAAGATGATAAAAATATAGATAAAAAACCAATTATTATAACAATCGCAAGAGAATATGGCTCTGGTGGTAGATATATTGGTAAGATGGTTGCTGACAAATTGAAAATTACTTGTTATGATAATAATCTAGCAGTAATGGCTGCAAAAAAAATAGGTCTTGATAAAGATTATGTTGAAGATATTGAACAAAAAAAGAATATTTTAGATGATATTAATAATTTATATTATTATGGTCTTAGTAATGCTGATGAATTGTTTATTGCTGAGTCAGAAATAATTAAAGATATAGCAAAAAAACATTCATGTGTTATTGTAGGTCGCTGTGCTGATTTTATATTAAAAAATAAGAAAAATGTGATTAATATTTTTATTTATAGCAATATGGACGATAAAGTAAATAGAGCTGTTAAATACTATGGATTAAAAAAGAGTGTAGCTAAAAAAGAAATTAATAAAATTAATAAATTAAGAGAAAATCACTATAACTATTATACAGAAAGAAAATGGAATGATCCTAACAACTATGATTTATGTATAAATAGTGACCTATTAGGAGTAGAAAAAACTGCTGATTTAATAGTAGAATTTGTTAAAAACAAAGTAAAATAATCTGTCTAAATTTTGGCAGTTTTTTTCTTGTTTATAGAAATGTTTTAATGTATAATATAAATATATAATAGGAGGTGTTTTAATAGTGAATGTAAAAAGTTTTACAAGCAAAAAAATCATTTCTTTTATTTTGCTTACAGTAGGTGCCATTTTAGCATCATATGCACTTGAATGTTTTTTAATTCCTAATACTATATTAGATGGTGGAATAACAGGTATTTCAATTATTATTTCTAAGCTTACCAAAATACCACTTAGTATGTTAATAATTATTTTAAATGTTCCATTTATTTATATAGGTTATAAAAATATTGGAAAAGGTTTCTTAATTAGAACAATTTATAGTATGGGTATATTTTCTTTGTTCTTATCTATATTTCAGACATTAGAACCAGTAACAGAGCAAATTCTTTTGGCAACAGTTTTTGGTGGAGCACTACTTGGAATTGGTGTTGGATTAATTATTCATTTTGGTGGATGTGTTGATGGAACAGAATCGGTTTCTCTAGTTATTAGTAAAAAAACATCTTTTTCAGTTGGGCAAATAGTTTTAATATTTAATCTTATTATATATACAGTAGCAGGCTTTATTTTTGGAATAGATCGTGCCATGTATTCACTGCTTACTTACTTTATAACTTTTAAAGTAATTGATTTTGTATCAGAAGGTTTGGAGCAAGCAAAAGCTGCATTGATTGTTACTGATAAAGGTTCTGATATGGCAAAAGAAATATATAATAAATTAGGTAGAACAGTAACAACCATTAAAGGAAAAGGACTTATTTCTGGAGAAAAAGAAGTTTTGTATTGTGTACTTACAAGAATTGAGGTATTTGAACTTAGACACATAGTTGAAAGAATGGATAGTAGTTCATTTATTACAATACTTGAAGTTTCAGAAATAATAGGAGAACATATTAAATCTAATAAAAAGCCAAGAAAAGCAATTAAAAAGGGGAAATAATATATGAATAATACTATTAACAATCAAAATATAACTAATAGTAATGCAAATAATATAAATAATAATCCTAATAATATAAATAATAATCCTAATTAGTAGGATTA
>CAJMSU010000017.1 GCA_905216155.1 uncultured bacterium | reverse complement strand
GAGGAGATGACTCTACTCCTATAGAAGATTTTATAAATAATAGAAAACAAAGCATAGAACAAAAAATATCAAATTCTAGAACTAATAAAGAGTTAATGATGCAAAAAGAAGAAATTATAGAAAATGAAAATAATTCTAATATAAATATTTCTGATACTAATATTAATTCAGATGTTAATATGAATTCAAATGTTAACGATTTACAAATAAATGCTATTCAACCAGATATGACACAGCAAACAAGTGTAGATGAAGATTTAATCTGAAAGGAGAAATTGATATGAAAAAGTTAGTAAAAAAGCGAACAATTGGTAAGATAAGTTTTTACTTTTCAGCAATGTTTTTTATATCAATTTTTATAGGTGTTGGATATGCATATTTAAGTAGTCAATTATCTATTAAAGGACAAACAACGATTGCTAAAGCATCATGGGATGTACATTTTGAAAATATAGTTCAGGTTGATGGTAATGTAAGTAATCCATCAGCTACAATCACTAATAACGCAACTTTAGTAAATTTTAATGTATCATTAGAAAATCCGGGAGATTTCTATGAATTTACAGTAGATGTAGTAAATAAAGGAACAATTGATGCAATGGTTTCTAGTTTGGTAAATACTGGTATAAGTCCTGAACAGCAAAAGTTTTTAACTTATACAGTTACATATTTAGGTAATAATGAAATAAAAGAAAAACAATTACTAAAGTCAGGTGATACTACAACAATTGATGTGTTTATTAAATACAGAGATGACATATCATCAGTTGATTTACCAGGTGATGATCAAAATTTAGCAGTAAGTTTAAGTTTAATGTATACTCAAGCAGATTCATCAGCAGTTAACTATATAAAACCAATTTGTAAAAGGGCAACTACACTTCATACAGAAGTTTGTAATCAAACATCTGGTGGTTGTATCGATTCGGGATATAGCACGGGTAGTACAATAACATATGGCAGTAAGGGTACAACTGGAAAATTAACATCTGGTGATGCATTTGATTGTGATGTTAATGGAGATGGAGTATATGACTCAAGTACTGAAAGATTTTACTATGTATCAGGAAAAGATGGAGACGATTCATCAAAATTTGCTGCCTTAATATATTATAGCAATGTATCTGATGGGGTTATAAATAGTACTAAAACTTATGCTTATAATACTGTTTCTTCTGATTATCTTTATCTAGGTCCAAAAACAGCTATAGAACAACTACCAACAACAACTCAATGGAAAAATGTAAGATTATCAACAACTATAAGGAATATAACTGATAGACAAGGAATAGTGAGAGTTAGTAATTTTAGTTATTCTGGTTATGCCGCAAGATTAATAACTACTCAGGAAATAAACAAAGGATGTGGAATATCTATTGGCAGTTATACTCATGGAGAATTGGATACATGCAAATATTTAATGGAAAATACAAAATATTCAATAAGTTCAAAAGTCTATGGGGCTTGGCTTGAAACACCCACTACCACTGCTCTTGGTTATCTTACATATGCTTCTGATCGCAATATTGGTTATAATATTGTGACAAAGACTTCTCTTTGTGGAGTACGACCAGTAATAGAAGTCTCAAAATCATTAATTGCTTATTAATTTAACTAATAAAATGTAGGAGGATATATGAAGAATTTTAGGTTGATGAATAAAAATAAAATATATTTATTAGTTATATTGTTATTACTTCTTATTATAGGAACTGGGTATGCTTCATTATATTCTTCACTTGGAATGCAGGGAAGTATTAAAGTTGCAAAAGATAGAACTTTGTATAACGTATTGGCAAGATCAGCTACTCTTGATACTAATGTAAGCTTTTATTCATCTAATGTAACAACTGGTATTTACGAAGTTTCATCTACTAAAAGTGATACTAATCCTGTTTATTATTATAGAGGTTCAGTTACTAATAATAATGTTAAATTTGCTAATTTTTGTTGGAAAATTGTGAGAACAACAAGTACTGGTGGTGTGAAATTAATATATAATGGAGTTCCATCTAGTACAGGAAGTTGTAATAATACAGGTACAGCATCACAAATAGGTACAAGTAAATTTAATGACTTACATACATCTGTTGCTTATAGTGGTTATATGTATGGAGATGTTTATGAATCTAAAAAAAAGGATATGAAAAATTTTTCTGAAAAAAATTATATTGGATATGATAATAGTAAGAAAGAACCTATATATAAAACTTTTACATATGCATACTTTAATAATAAAGATAGTGTAAAATTTGGTCAGTCTTCTTCAGCATATGGCTTTGATGGAACGTCTATTGATGCTTCTGAGTGGAGCACTAAATATACTTTAGTTACTAATGCTAATGGATTGAGATATACGAGGTTTTATGGTACAAATATACCAAGTTATGGAATAAATTATATATATTATGGAGATTCAACTAATGTTTATTATGTTCCATTATTAAAGTCAGGTCAATATAGTTATTTATATACACCTACTGAAGTGCTTAATCAAATGACAACAGAATCTACAAATACAACAGATTCTACAATAAAAAAATCAGTAGATACCTGGTATGAAAATAATATGACTTCATATACTTCTAAATTAGAGGATACTGTGTGGTGTAATGATAGATCAGTCACAACTTATAATGGTTGGAAAGATGCTAATAGTGCTGCAAGCCCATATTTATATTATGGGCCTAGATATAGACTTGTATCACAATATAAACCTAATCTTAGTTGTAATAAAAATGATAGTTTTACAACTGGAAGTGATGGAAATGCTAAATCAAAGTATCCAGTTGGCTTATTGACAGCAGATGAATATTCTTATTCTGGTGGAAAGCATGCAACATCAAATACCACTAATTATTTATATACAGGAGAAAATTATTGGACAATGTCACCTTATTTATTCTTTTACAATTATGCTTGTAATTATGCCGTACAGAATAGTGGCTCTATTTCATATAATTACGTTGATTTTGCATTTGGTGTGAGACCAGTAATATCCTTAAAGTCAGGAACAAAGTATACATCTGGTACTGGAGAATATGCAAATCCTTATATAGTCGAATAAAATATATTAAATTTAATATATTTTTTTTGTTTTCCTTTTATTGTTATTAGTTATAATTGACTTATTGTAAGTTTTGTGTTATAATAAAGCGCAATTAGAGGAGTGGCATATGAGTGATAAGATTAGGAGATTAAAAGAAACTTTAGAGTCAGTTACAAAGTCATCATCAAAAGTTTTTATAGTTGGGCATGATGAACCTGATTATGATTCTATTGGATCAGCAATTGGTATTTCCATATTTTCTAAAGAATTAAATGAAAATACATATATCGTGGTAAATGATACAGATATAGAATTAGAGCCAGGTGTAAAAAAGATAATAGATGATAATAAAGTAAACCATAATATAATTGGTTTAAGTAGATTTAGAGAATTGGTAGATGATAAGTCTTCTTTGATTACAACTGATGTAAATAAAAAGAATATGATTTCTGTAAAAGATTATTTGGATGTATTTAAAGATATTGTAATAATTGATCATCATCAGGAGACAGAAGATACAATTAAAACTGATAAAAAATTTATAGATGAAAAAATTTCAAGTGCATCTGAGATAGTATCTGATCTTCTTAATAAATCTAAAATAAAGTATAAAAAGGATATAGCTAATTATTTATTAGCAGGAATTATACTTGATACAAAAAGATATATGAAAAATACATCTCCAAAAACTCATGATATTGCAGAAAAACTTATGCGACGTGGTGCTGATTCTGATTATGTAAATGATCTTTTCTTAACAGAGTTTGAAGATGAGGGGCAAATCGCTTTGTTAATACATTCTAATAGCAATACTAATTTTCAATTATATTCATATAATTTATTTAAAGAATATAATGTATCTTTTACTTTAAATAGAGAAAATCCTACGGAAATTTATAAAAAAGTAAATATAGCAAAAGCTGCTGATAAAATGTTGAAATTTAGAATAGATGCTGCTTTTGTATTAGGATATACAAATGATTCAACAATTTGTATTAGTGCTAGAAGTAAAAGTGATATAGATGTTGGTGAGGTTATGAAACATATAAATGGTGGAGGAAACTTTAAAAATGCTGGTAGTAAGATAGAAGTAGAAGATAACTGTGATAGAGAAAAATATATTTTAGAAGTAGAAAAGGAAATAATGAGAAATTTAGAGTATGGTATATATATAAAAGATCAACAGGAAGAGGCAAAGGTATATACAAAAAAAGTAAAATAAGAGTAAATTTGTTTATAACAGATTTCTTTTTTTATATAAATTTATTTTTAATTTTTCAAAGATGGTTATATGTGATAAAATTATATATAATGAGGAGTATATTTATATGAGAAGTAGGAAAGAAATAAAAAAATCAGCTAGAAGTGTTGTGAAAAAACATTATCTTATTTTATTATTGGTATGTTTAATTGCATCATTTATAGGTGCGGAGTTTTCATCATCAACAATAATTACTAGAAATACTGATAATATCATTAATGCTGAGGGAAAAATATTAGAAAAAACAAAAGCCAAAATGTTAGATAAAACAATCAAAAAACAAATTAAAACAATAGAGAGAGAAAAGGAAAAAATAGCTGGTGATAATTCTACTAAAAAAAGGGGCGTGTTTGCTAGTGCTATATCAACAGTTAGTAATGGGAATATTTTTCTTAAACTTGTAGATGCTATTACTTCTATAACTTCTTCTAAAAGTATAGGTATAATGATTTCTATTTTGATAAGTTTTATTTTTATATTTTCTGTATGGTATTTTCTTCAAAATACTTATAAAGTTATATCTAGAAGGATTTTTTTGGAAAGTAGAATTTATGAAAAAGTATCATATCAAAAGTTTTTATTTTTAATAAGAACAAGAAAATTAACTAGTGCAGCATTTACTATGTTTGTGGTAAAAATTTATCAATGGTTATGGAATTTAACAATAATAGGTGGAATTATAAAAAGATATTCATACTATTTAGTACCATATATCGTTGCAGAAAATCCAACATTAAAACCAAATGAAGTTATTACATTATCAAGAAATATGATGAATAATCATAAATTAGAATGCTTTAAGATGGAACTATCGTTTATAGTATGGGAAATTCTAGGCGTTATTACAATAAATATTTCAAAATTATTTTATTCTAATATGTATAAGGTAGCAACTTTTACAGAATATTATGTAGAACTTAGAAATCTTGCTATTAAAAATAATATTGGGGATATAGAGAAATTAAATGATAAATATTTATATGAGAGACCAAGTAAAGAATTAGTAGATAAAGAGTATTATGATATTATAAAACTTGATATAAAAAAGCCTGTTAGGAAAGATAAAAATATTAAATATTTTTTAGCTAATTATTTTGGAATAAGTTTATATGATGAAAAAGAAGAAAAGAAGATAGAAGAAGAACAAATTAATCAGATGAGATATGCCAACTATAAAAATATAATTTTAGAAAAAATGTATCCATCTAGATTATCTCCAATAAAAGAAAAAGAGAAATTATCAAAAAATGATTCGGTTAATTATTTGAGAAGGTATAAAATTACTTCTTTGATTATATTGTTTTTTATATTTTCTGGTATAGGATGGATATGGGAAGTAGCCCTTCATTTAATAACAAATGGTACTTTTGTAAATAAAGGAACAATGCATGGACCTTGGTTGCCAATCTATGGTTGGGGTGGTGTATTAATATTAACTATATTATATAGATTTAGAAAAAATCCTAAATTAGAATTTTTACTTACAGTAATTATTTGTGGATTAGTAGAGTACTTTACATCTTTTTACTTAGAGATGGTTCATCACTTTAAATGGTGGGATTATTCAGGTTATTTTTTAAATTTAAATGGTAGGATATGTGCAGAGGGATTATTGGTTTTTGGATTAGGTGGACTTGCTATTGTATATCTAGTAGCACCACTGATAGATAATCATATAAAAAAGATTAATAAAAATGCTTTAGTACTTATATGTGTCTTTTTACTTGCAATTTTTATATTTGATCAAAAATATTCATCAGAAAATCCAAATATAGGTAAGGGTATTACCTCATATAGTTTTATATATTTTGATGAAAATATGAAAAAAGTATAAGAAAAAGTAATTAAATAGTTAATAATATATTGAGTGTAAAAACTCAATATTTTTTTTGAAGTGAGGTGTAATTATTTCATTTAAGTACAGGTATAGAAAACAAATAATACTAGGAATTTTTATATTTATGGTTTTAATATCTTTAATATTAGTGATAATTTTTTCTTTAAGTAGTAATAAAAGTACTAATAAGAAGGAAAAAGAGATAGTTTTAACAAAGAAGAAAGATGTAAAGAAAGAAGATAATTTTAAGGAAGAATATAAAGTTGATATAAAGGGTGAAGTTAATAATCCTGGAATATATACATTAGATAAATCATCTAGGGTAGTTGATGTAATAGAGAAGGCTGGTGGACTTAGTGAAAATGCTAATACTACAGTTATTAATTTAAGTAAAAAGATAACAGATGAGATGGTAATTATAATTTATAGTAATTATGAGGTGGAAAATTTTAAAAGAACTAAAGAGTTAGAAAAATCTCTTATTAATAGTTGTATAAATGGTTATGAATCATTAAAAAATGATGCGTGTATAGATGATAGTGATACAGAAGGTGATGATGATAGTAATAATTCTAAAGTATCTTTAAATAATTCATCAAAAGAAGAATTAATGACTTTAACGGGAATAGGTGAGAAAAAAGCTTTAGACATAATAGAATATAGAGAGAAAAATAATGGTTTTAAAAATATAGAAGATATAAAAAATATTAAAGGTATAGGAGACTCTATTTTTGATAAAATTAAGGACCGTCTTACTTTGTGATAAAATATATTATTTATTATTACTAGTAGCATTAACTATATCAATTATAAGTATTTCATTACCAAGAAAAAGTATTTATAATGGTAATGAGAAAAAAATTATTGGTGTAATAACAAATATTTATATAGATGGTAATAGTTTAACTATTAATGTTAAAGCCAGGGAAAAGTTAATATGTAAATATTATTTTAGAAGGAAGCTAGATATAGAAAATTTTTCTAAAAAATATAATATAGGAGATAAGATATTTTTAGAAGGAAATTTAGAAAAGCCATCATCTCAAAATACTGAATATTTATTTAATTATAGAAATTATTTATATAATAAAAAGATATTTTATATTTTTAAGATAGATAATTATAAAAAGGTTTCTAATAATAGATTTATATACTATAAAATAAAACAATTAATACTAAAAAGAATAGCTAAAAATTATTATTTGCAAGCTTTTATTTTAGGAGATAAAAGTTATATTAAGAGTGATGTTTTGGAATCATTTCAAATTAATGGCATTAGTCATTTGTTTGCGATTAGTGGGATGCATGTAAATTTATTGGGTGCTATTTTATTGAAGATATTTTTAATGCTTGGTGTACGGGAAGAAAAAAGGTATTTATTTGTAAGTATAATTTTAATGTTTTATGCTATTCTTACAGGGTTATCAGCATCAGTTTTAAGAGGAGTTTTATTCTTTATATTATTTTCTATAAATAAAATATTTTACTTTTATATAAAAAATACTAATATATTTATTATAACAGTATCTATAGCTTTATTAATTAATCCCTTCTTTTTATATGATGTTAGTTTTTGGTATTCATTTTCTATAAGTTTATCTTTATTAGTAATGGGTGATGTTATTAATAAATATAATGGGTATTTTATTAAGCTTTTAATGACATCAATAATATCATTTATTGTTAGTATACCAATATCTATTTATAATTTTTATCAGATAAATTTTTTAAGTATTATATATAATTTATTTTATGTACCATTTGTAAGTATTATAATATTTCCAGCATCATTAATAACATTTATAATAAAACCTATTGAACCTATTTATAATATACTTACTAATATATTAGAGACTACATCTGTTTTTTTAGTAAGAATTGATTTTTTAACTTTAATATTTAAAAGAGTCTATTTTATAATTTATATAATATATTTTATTTTTATAATTTTTTTGTTTATTGGAATAAGATTTAATAATAAGAAATATTTTGTTCCAATCATTTTATTATTAATAATACATTATTTTTGTCCATATTTTGATATTGGTAGTTATATTAAAATAATAGATGTAGGTCAAGGGGATAGTATTTTAATTCATTCAAAAAATAGTAATATATTAATCGATACTGGTGGTATTACATCATATAATATGAAACGTTGGCAAAAAAGAAAAAATCAATATAGTGTAGTAAAAAATACAACAATACCACTTCTTAAGAGTATGGGAATTAAAAGAATTAATTATTTAATATTAACTCATGGGGACTATGATCATGCTGGAGATACAATTAATTTAATTGAAAACTTCAAGGTTGATAAAATATATTTAAATCAGGGTAATTTTAATTATTTGGAAAAAAAGATAATTACATCTTTTAAAAATACTTATCAGGTAAAAGAGGGGCAAATATTTTATTTAGGTGATTTAGTATTAATAGAATTAAATAAAGAGTTTAGTGATGAAAATGATTCTAGTAGTGTGTTTTTGTTAATATATAATGATGTAAAAGTATTATTAACGGGAGATGCATCTATTAAATCAGAAAAATATATACTTGATAATTATGATATAGGAAAAATTAATATTTTAAAACTTGGACATCATGGCTCAAAAACATCAACTAGTAATCTTTTATTAAAAAGTACAAGTCCAGATTTAGCATTAATTTCTTGTGGCTATAATAACAAATTTAAACATCCGAATAAAGAGACTTTAAAGAAATTAAATAAATATAGAATTTCTTATTTAAGAACAGATTTTGAAGGAACAATTACTATAGATTTAAATACTTTAAAGATAAAATAAGTATTTAAAAATAATTGTAAAAATTATGGACAATTTTAATTATTTTAGATAGAATAAGACTAGATGAAGAAGTTATGGGTGATAATATGCAAAAAATTAATAATTTAATAGATAAAAAAGATATAATTAAATTAATTCATTCATATCAAGATGCGTGTAGTAACAAAGATTTTATGGAGTATGTTCAAAATTTAAATATAAAAGAGGAGATATTAATTAATTACACAACAAAGTTACAAGAGGCATTTGAGGAGAGAGAAAATTGTAAGAAATGTAAGAGCCTAGCTACTTGTAAAAATAAAGTAAAGGGATATTATTACATGCCTTATAAGGATGGGAAAATTATTACATTTTCTTATGTTGCTTGTAAAAAGATGCAGAAAGAATTAAAAAATAATGAATATAAAGAAAATATAGAACTTTTTGATATGCCAAAAAATATAGAAGAAGCATCTTTTAAAAACATATATAAAGATGATAAGGCAAGAGTACCGATAATAAAATATTTTAAAGAATTCATTGATGATTATAAAACTGGTAAGAGTCCTAAGGGATTATATTTAACAGGATCATTTGGATCTGGGAAAACATATCTTATTTCTGCACTATTTAATGAACTTGCCAAAAAGAAAATTAAATGTGCAATGATATATTATCCAGAATTCTTAAGAAGCCTAAAAGCATCTTTTCAAACTGATTATAATGAAAAATTTAACTATATAAAAAAATCTCCATTACTATTACTTGATGATATAGGTGCAGAAAACACTAGTAATTGGTCACGTGATGAAGTATTAGGACCAATTCTTCAATATAGAATGGAAGAAGATTTACCAACCTTTTTTACATCAAATTTAACCATAGAAGAACTAGAAAATGCTCTATCAACAACTCAATCTGGAAGTGATAGAGTAAAGGCTAGAAGAATAATAGAGAGAATTAAACAATTAACTATTAATATGGAATTAATAAGTAAAAATAGGAGGAATTAATTATGAAAAATGCTATAGTACCAAATGAGAAAGATTTAGATAAGTATTTAAAACAGAGAAAAAACTATTCTTTTTCTTATTTAAAAAAAGAATTTGGTTATAAAGAAGATGTCGATTTTTTGAATTATTTAGTGGAATATTTTAATAAAAAACTAGATAATTATAATTTTGAAAGTGATATTAGTACAAATAAATATTTATCAAAATTATTAAAGTACTATGGTTATAGCATGGGAAAAATTAATTTAAAACAGGCTAAGGAAAACAAGATAGTAGATTATATTGAAAATTTAGAAAAGTTAACTAATAAAATAAAAAAAGAAATTTCAGATAATGTAGATGATACATCGTCTAAAACAGCTATTAAAAATAGTATATATTTATTGATGCTTGAAGAAGAAATAAAAAGTATAGAAAAAAATATAATAAAAAAAATAGAATTACCTAAAAAAATAGAAATAGTAGAAAAAGATCAGTTATGTGATATGTTAAAAAGTATTGTTTTTGATATACAAAATACTAATATTTTAGATCAATCTTTAAATAGTTTTCCTAATATAGTTTTATTAAAAGACTATGATGATAAATTTTTATTTGAAAAGATATTGGATAAATATTATAATGTTCTTTTAAATAAAAATGATTATTATGAGAAATTATATTATGATAAAGTTATAGATTTATATGCAAAATATCAGGTTTTATCTGATGATAAAGGTATGAATGAACTATTTTATCAAAAAATGAAAAAATTTATAGAAACAACTTTAAAAAAAGAGTTAGATCAAAATAAAATTGATTATATAATTTCAGATATAAATGAGAGAATTAGACAATTTGAAGTAGGAAATAGAATAGATTTTTTAGAAGAAAAAGATGATAAATATTATGATGAAATAAATTTTGATCATTTACAGGATTTAACTGCTTCAAAGACATTAAAGGATAGAAAAAGAAGATTAATAACTGATAAACATATAATAACAATTGATAATAATAATGCTAAAGTATTAGAAAATGCTATTTCTGTTGAAAAAGATGGAGTTGATTATGTTGTTACAACATATGTAGTTGATATGGCATATTTTATTAGTTGTAATAAGGGTTATGAGAGACAAAAATATATTAATATTTTAGAACAAGGTAATATGAACTTTAATAAAAAATATAAGTATGAAAACTTTAATTTACTAGAAGGAAAGACGGTTCCAGTGATTGCTTATAGATATATATTAGATAAGAATAAGAAATTAAAACATTTTGAGTTTGAACGAGCAGAAATAAAAGTATTAGAAAATGTAAAATTTATTGATTTTAATAATTTAGAAAATCTAAGTAAAAAAACACAAGAAACATTTCTAAATTTATTAGAAATATGTGATGTTAATCCGGATTTATATTTAGATAATGAAGAATTGATTAATGATATGATTTATTTAATAAATGATAGGAGTGCAAAAGTAATTGCTAATTATTGTTCTAATAAGAATTTACCGTTAATATATAGAGATAAAATAGATAATACAGATATTGATATATTAAAAGAAAAACATGATATAGATTTAGGGTATATAAATTTAGATAGTAATCATACTAATATAATATATACAATAGGTAATGATAAAATTAAGGACGAAAGAGATTTTAATATAAGTATTTTCTCACCAACTAGGAGATTAGATGCTCTTATAAATCAGATGTTAGTATCATCATATTTGGTAGATCATAATAGATTAGATTATTATACAATTAATTATTTGGTACCAAGATTAGATAAAATAACAGAATATGTTAATAAGAGTAAAAATTTAATTGAAAAAGATATGATTAATGAAAATATTTCTGATATTAAGAAAAAAGTAAAACAAATTGATAAATAGATAAACATATATTTACAAAAATATAATTAAGTGTTAATATAAAGTAGTAAATACAGTGACAAAGGACAAGATAGATTATCTAAATTTTTAAGAGAGTTCGTGGTAGGTGCAAACGAATAAATATTTAATCTATTACTACCTTTCGAGTAGAATTATGAAAAGTAATTCCGGTAATGCCGTTATTAGATTAAGTTAAATAAAGGATGGTACCGTGCATAAGCACTCCTATGGGCCATTCTTTTTATTATAGGAGGAGAAAAATGATAAATATTAAAGAAGATGAAAAATTAAGTGTAATGAATCATTCATGTGCACATTTACTTGCCCAAGCAGTAAAACATTTATATCCTAATGCTTTATTTTGGGTAGGACCAGTAATAGAAGAAGGTTTCTATTATGATATTGATTTAGGAGATCAAGTAATAACTGAGGAAGATCTTCCTAAAATAGAAAAAGAAATGAAAAAAATTGCTAAAGATGGTAAAAAGATAATTAGACATGAGATATCTAAAGCAGAGGCATTAGAACAATTTAAAAATGATCCATATAAAATTGATTTAATAAATCGTATGGATGAAAATGAGGTTACAATTTCTTGTTATTCACAAGGAGATTTTACAGACTTATGTCGTGGTCCACATTTAGAATCAGTAAAGGAATTAAAATATTTTAAATTACTAAAGGTATCAGGAGCATACTGGAAGGGTGATGCCAAGAATAAGATGTTACAAAGAATTTATGGTATTTGCTTTGACAGTGAAGAGGCATTAGAAAAACATTTGGCTTTTTTAGAGGAATGTAAGGAAAGAGATCATCGTAAATTAGGTAAAGAATTAGGAATATTTATGTTTGCTGATTTAGTAGGTAAGGGTCTTCCTATGTGGTTACCAAAGGGTTTCTTAGTAAGAAGAGCTTTAGTTGACTATATTACTAATAAAGAGATTGAAATAGGATATAAACATGTAATGACACCATCTCTTGGAAATGTTGATTTATATAAAACATCAGGACATTGGGATCATTATAAAGAAGATATGTTCCCAGCTATGGAACTTGATGATGAGGCTTATGTATTACGTCCAATGAATTGTCCTCATCATATGATGATGTTTAAGAGTAAGCTTCATTCATACCGTGATTTGCCAGTAAGATTAGCTGAGATAGCAAATGATTTTAGGTATGAATCAAGTGGTTCACTATGTGGTATTGAAAGAACAAGAGCTTTTACGCAAAATGATTCACATATTTTTTGTACACCAGGTCAAATAAAAGATGAATTTGCTGGTGTTGTAAAGTTGATATTAGATGTATATAAAGATTTTGGTTTTGATAATTATGAATTTAGATTATCACTTAGAGATAAGGAAGATAAGGAAAAGTATTTTGATAATGATGAAATTTGGGATATGGCAGAAAATGAACTTAGAAGAGTATTAGATGAGTTAAAAATACCTTATTATGAGGCAAAGGGAGAAGCTGCATTTTATGGCCCTAAGTTAGATGTTCAAGTTAAAAGTGCTATTGGACATGATGTTACATTATCAACTTGTCAATTAGATTTTCTATTACCAGAGAGATTTGAACTTGAATATGTTGATGAATCTGGTAAAAAAGAAAGACCTGTTGTAATCCATCGTGCTATATTAGGTTCTCTTGATAGATTTATAGCTTTCTTATTAGAAGAGACTAAGGGTAATTTACCATTATGGCTTGCTCCTGTACAAGTGAAGGTAATTCCAGTAAATTCTATGTTCCAAGGTGATTATGCAAGAGAAGTTACAGAATTATTAGAGAAGAATGGTATAAGAGTAGAACTAGATGATCGCAATGAAAAGCTAGGATATAGATTAAGAGAAGCACAAACTGCTAAGATTCCATATACTGTGATTTTAGGAGATAATGAAAAACAAGAAGGAAAGATTAGTTATCGTCTACATGGTCAAAGAGAAACAACAACTGTTACAAATGATGGATTTATTAAACTTATAAAAGAAAAAATTAATAATAAGAGAAGTAGATAATACTTCTTTTGTTATGTTATATAAAGATTTTTTAATAATTAAATGATAAATAATATCTTTAATAATTAATTAATATGTGATATCATATAAATAAGTATGAAATGGAGTGATATAAGATGAGTGGACATTCAAAATGGGCAACAATACATAGAAAAAAAGGATTGTTAGATGCTGCTCGTGGAAAAGTATTTCAAAAGTTGGCTAAAGAAATATTAGTAGCAGCAAAGTCAGGTGCACCTGATCCTGATCAAAATGCAGCACTTCGTCTTGCTGTAGATAAAGCAAAAGCACAAAATATGCCAAAGGATAATATAATGAAGGCAATAGAAAAAGCTAAGGGAGCAAGTGATAGTGAAAACTATGAAAGTATTAGATATGAAGGATATGGTCATGGTGGAGTAGCCTTTATGGTAGATTGTCTTACAGACAATAGAAATAGAACTGCATCTCAAGTTAGAAGTGCCTTTACAAAAGCTGGCGGTAATCTTGGAACTGATGGATCTGTTAGTTATATGTTTCAAAGACAAGGTTCTATTGTAATACCAGGTGAATATGATGAGGATACTATGATGATGACAGCGCTTGATGCTGGAGCACTTGATTTTGTTAATGTAGGGGATAATTACTTAATTACAACAGAAAAAGATAATTTTACAAGTGTTAAAGAAGCTTTGGAAGAAGCTGGAGTAAAAGAGTTTTTAGAGTGTGAATTAACATATGTACCAAACATGGAAGTAGAACTTGATGAGGAAGGCAAAGAAAAAGTATACAAATTAGTAGAAACATTAGAAGATTTAGATGATGTACAAGAGGTATACTATAACTTAAAAGAAGATTAAAAAGGGTCCTGTTCGATTGCAGGCCACTTTTTTTTAGTGTATAATTGATATGGAGTTGATTATATGTACGATTATATAAAAGGAACAATAGAAGAGATAAAAAATAATGCTATAGTAGTAGATAATAACAATATTGGTTATTTAATATATGTATCTAATCCATATGTATATAATATAGGTGATGAATATAAAATTTATACTTATCAACAGATAAAAGAAGATGAACACTTACTTTTTGGATTTAAAACGAAACAAGAAAAAGATTTGTTTTTAAAACTTATTAGTGTAAAAGGATTGGGCTGTAAAATGGCACTTCCTATATTGGCAGTAGGATCAATTGATGGGATAATGGATGCTATTGAAAGAGAAAATATTCTTTATTTAAAAAAGTTTCCAAAGATAGGTGAAAAATTGGCAAGACAAATGATTTTAGATTTGAAAGGAAAACTAGAATTCATTGGTACTGGTATAACTGATGATGTAGTTGAAGATGAAGAAGAGTTAAAAGAAGCGTTGCTTGCACTTGGATATAAAGAAAAAGAAATTAAGGGTATTATTCCTAAAGTAAATAAAGAATTACCAATAGAAGAGAAAATAAAGGAAGCATTAAGACTATTATTAAAATAGGGGTGATATAAATGGATAAAGAAAGTGTTGTTACTAATTATGAATTAGAAGAAGATAATATAATAGATAACACTATAAGGCCAGAAACTATTAGTGAATATATTGGTCAGGAAGATGTAAAAGAAAATATTTCTGTATTTGTTGAAGCAGCAAAATTAAGAAATGAACCTTTAGATCATGTTTTACTTTATGGTCCTCCAGGACTTGGAAAGACAACTTTAGCGTTTATTATAGCAAATGAATTAGGGTCAAATATTAAAACTGCATCAGGTCCAAGTATTGAAAAATCAGGAGATTTAGCAGCAATACTTTCTTCTCTTGAACCTGGTGATGTATTATTTATTGATGAAATACACAGGATGCCAAGATATATAGAAGAAATTTTATACCCTGCCATGGAAGATTTTTCTTTAGATATTATAGTAGGAAGTGACGGTAATAGTAGAAATATAAAAATAGATTTGCCACCCTTTACTTTAGTAGGTGCAACAACAAGATCTGGAGATTTATCAGCACCATTAAGAGATCGTTTTGGAATTGTTTCTAAATTACAATTTTATACAGTAGATGAGTTAACTAAGATAATAAAAAGAACAGCTAGGGTTTTAAATGTTTTAGTTGATGATGATGCGGCTTTAGAGCTTGCTAAAAGGAGTAGAGGAACTCCAAGAATTGCTAATAGATTATTTAAAAGAGTAAGAGATTTTGCTCTTGTAAAAGGGAATGGAGTAATTGATAAACAAATTACAGATGAGGCATTGAAAAGATTAAAGGTAGATAAAGCAGGGTTAAATGACACTGACCATGAACTATTACTTGCTATAATTAATAAGTTTAATGGTGGACCGGTAGGAGTTGAGGCATTAGCATCATCAATAGGAGAAGAAGTTACTACTATAGAGGATGTTTATGAACCATATTTATTACAAAAAGGTTTACTTAAAAGAACGGCAAGAGGTAGAATAGCAACAGATGAAGCATATAAATTACTTGGTATAAATAAGAGATAGGAGATATAAAATGTTATTTAAAAAATCTTTTTTAAAAAGTGATATTTCTAATATAATAAAAGATAATTATATTAAATTGTTAGATACTTATGCTAAAAATAATTTTTATGAGAAAATAGTCAAGGAGAGTTTTATATCTATAAATAATTTAGATAAGGAAAAGTATCAAAAATATATTGATTATATCAAATTAGTAGATAAAAAATATAATGATAAAACAAATGATGAGATAAGTACTAAATTAAATTCTATAATGGTTGGAGCTATATATATTGATAAATATAGTGATTTAATAAATGATTTGAGTTATGAGCAATTAGCAGTTTTGTCAAATTATAGTGCTTGTTGTGATATTGATGATTTAGAATTAATTGCTAAAAAGTTTAATAAAAATATTATGGATAGTGTATTTGCGAAAACAAAAGATAGCAAAGTAGCAAGTGAAATATTAGAAGTATTAGAATATAAAAATTTTGACAATGACAGCGAAGCTATATCTTATATTGAAAGTGTTAGTATAGAAGATGTTGTGAAGCAATTTTTAGATATTATGAGTGATTACGGATTATATATAATGAATAAAGTAGGTGACGATGATGAAAGTAGAAGAATTCGATTATAATTTACCGGAAGAGTTAATAGCACAAACACCTTTAAAGAAAAGGGATGCTTCAAGACTTATGGTACTTGATAGAAAAACAGGAGAGATAGAACACAAGCATTTTAGTGATATTATTGATTATTTAGAAGAAGGGGATACTTTAGTTTTAAATGATACTAAAGTACTACCTGCTAGATTGATAGGAGAAAAAGTAGATACAGGGGCTGTTATTGAAATTCTTCTTTTAAAAAATATAGAGGGTGATGATTGGGAATGTCTTGTAAAACCAGCAAGACGTATTAAGGTTGGAACTGTTGTATCTTTTGGAGATGGATTGTTAAAAGCTCAATGTATAAAAGAATTGGATCAAGGAATTAGACATTTTAAATTAATATATGAGGGGATTTTAATGGAAATATTAGAAAAATTAGGTACAATGCCATTACCACCATATATTCATGAAAAATTAGCTGATCAAACAAGATATCAAACAGTTTATGCTAGAGAGGTTGGAAGTGCTGCTGCACCAACAGCAGGATTACATTTTACTAAGGAATTATTAGAAAGAATAAAAGATAAAGGTATTAATATAGCTTTTGTTACATTACATGTAGGACTTGGTACTTTTAGACCAGTATCTGTCTCATCAGTAGAGGAACATGAAATGCATAGTGAGTATTATCATATGAATAAAAAAACAGCTGAGTTATTAATAAAAACAAAAAAGGAGGGTCATAGAATAATAAGTGTTGGTACTACATCTACAAGAACACTTGAATCTATTATGACTAAATATCATGAATTTAGGGAATGTAGTGGTTGGACTAATATATTTATATATCCTGGATATAAGTTTAAGGCAATTGACTGTCTAATAACTAATTTTCACTTACCTAAGTCAACTTTAATAATGTTAGTTTCTGCTTTGGCAGGTAAGGAAAATATAATGAATGCTTATAACACTGCTGTTGAAGAAAAATATAGATTTTTCTCATTTGGTGATGCTATGTTTATAAAATAGGTGAAATATGGAAGATGATATAATAAATATTTTTTATAATGAATTATTGCCAGAAGTAGCAAGTAATGATTCAGTTACGATAGGTGATTGGAAATTTAATGTTAATTTTTCTACATCAGAGAATAAAAATAAATCAATTAATAATAATGATGTTGTTATTAATATAAGAGATAAAACTTTATTTAATGAAGTGTTAATTAATTATGTAAAAGCAATGATTGAGCACATAATTACAAATGAAAAATTAAAAAATATAGACTATTTGTTTTTTGATGGTAATATGCATGATATGTTAAAATCATGTTTGTTAAATGTATGGTATAATGCAACTGAAGAAGATTTTAAAGATCCTATTTTCTATTTGAGATTAAGAACTAATTTTATTAATGATAATATAAGCTTATCTTCAATTGGTAAAACATATAAAAGTAGAGAAATATAATCACTTAATAATTTAGAGATAGAAAATAAAATAGATATTGTTAATCCTTCTGCTAATGAGACACCATATGCTTTTAAGAGTCAGATAGTAGATAATGATGGAAATTATTATAATTTACCAAATATATATTATGGTATTAGTGATAATAAATGCTATATTTATGCTATAAAAAATGATAAAAATATTCAAACTTATTTTTCTAAGAAAGTAAATCGTTTATTGTATAAAGCTAATAAGGATTTAGTTTATGATTATGAAGAAGAAAGTATTAAAGATGTTTCAGTATCACAATTATATTCTACTGTTTTATTTTTTAAATTTTTACAAGATAATAATATATCTGATATAATAATTAAAAATTATTTTCCAATAAGATATGAAGCAAAGGAGATTGCAATTTTTAAAAAAATAAAAAAATTAGAAGAAAAGTTACTGCATATTGATATTCATAGTGAAGAATATGTAATGAAAAAACAAGAAATAGAAAATTTAAAGATTGAAAATAGTCGTATTCAAAATAATATTATTAATAAGTATTTAAGAATTTTTAGAAGATTAAGTTATCATTTTCCTAATGTTTTAATTAAATCTTATCCATATGAACTTGATAATAGTATGCATATAAAAATGGAAGAATATAATAAATATTCTCATATACTAAATGAAGTATATGAAAGTGCTAATTTTAATTATAAAAAAGTAAAATAATATTATTAAATATAATAAGTAATAGTTGCAATTGAATAAATATTATGTTATAATTGAAGGCGTCTGAAGAAGTGATTCGATGTTTTGTGAAATATGATCACTGGTAAATATGTGTATAGGAAGGAGAACTAATATGAACGTTATAGATAAGATTAACGAAAGACAAATTAGAAAAGATATTCCTGAATTTCGTGTTGGTGATACTGTAAGAGTTGACTACAAGATCATTGAAGGTAAAAGAGAACGTATCCAAGCTTTTGAAGGTGTTGTTGTTGCTAAGAGAAATGGAAGCGTATCTGAAACTTTCACAGTAAGAAAGATTTCTTCTGGTGTTGGAGTTGAAAGAACATTCCCAGTAAACTCACCAAAAATCGATAAGTTAACAGTAGTACGTAAAGGTAAAGTTAGACGTGCTAAACTTACATTCCTTAAAGGTATGGTTGGCGGATATCGTATTAAAGAAAGAGGACAAAAATAAAGTAAGGCCAAGCCTTATTTTTTTGTTAATGGTGAATTATGAAAGAAAGAATAAAAAAGTGTTTTAAAGAATTAATGCCATATATAATAATATTAATTGTAGTTATTATTATAAAACTTTATGTAGTAGCACCTATAAGAGTAAATGGACCATCAATGAATGATACATTAAAAAATAAAGATATAATGATTTTAGATGAGATAAGTTATAGATTTCAAAAAATAAAAAGATTTGATATAGTTGTAATTCATTTTGAAGATGAATATTTAATTAAAAGGGTTATTGCTTTACCTGGGGAGACGTTAGAATATAAGAATAATAAATTATATATAAATGGAAAATATGTGAAGGAAAATTTTTCTCATAAGAAAACAGATGATATAGAAAAAATAAAAATTCCTAATAATAAATATTTTGTTATGGGTGATAATAGAACAAATTCTACTGATAGTAGAATAATTGGATTTATTGATAGAGATAATATAAGAGGTAAAACTTCTCTTACTCTTTATCCATTTAATAGATTTGGTACAAAAAAAATTAAATAATAAGGGAGAACATATATGACAAGTTTACCAATAATAGTTAAATATATAATAGTGTTTTTTGTTTCAATGGTTCCAATAGTGGAATTAAGAGGAGCAATTCCTATAGCAGAAAGCCTAGGGCTTAATATAGCTTTATATTATCCAATTGCAATAATTGGTAATTTATTACCAGTTCCAGTTATTTATTTATTTGCTAGAAGAGTATTAGAATGGGGCAAAGATAAAAAGTATACTAAAAAGTTTTTTACTTGGTGTTTAGAAAAAGGAAAAAAAGGTGGTAAAAAATTAAGAAAATCTGCTGGTGATAGAGGTATATTTTGGGCTTTATTAATATTTGTAGGAGTGCCTTTACCTGGAACTGGTGCATGGACTGGAACGCTTGCTGCTAGTTTTTTACAACTTGATTTCAAGACAAGTATTATCGCTGTATCTCTTGGAGTTATTATGGCAGGTATTATTATGTCACTTGGTAGTAAAATAGTTGCAACATTAGGATTTACAGGTATAGTAATAATTATATTATTAATAGTTGTAATTGCTCTTTTATCAATAGTGTTAAATAAAAATAAGAAAAATAAGAATCATTCTTAAAGGGATGATTTTTTTGTTTTTTAAGATTTGTTAAATTTATTTTGCTAACTTGTTTTGGTATGTTTATTTTAATAAAATATAGGGTGATTATATGAATTATTTGAATGAAGTAGATGAAAAAATTAGAAATTATTTTACTATTTTGGAGCCTGATTTTCCTATGTGGTTAATTGAATATATAAATACTAAGGAGTTATTAAAGCAAAAATATATTAGTGTTACTTGTGGTACTATTTATTCTTATCTATTTAAAAGTAAATTTTTCTTCTCTAGTCTTGATCATTCAGTAGCAGTTTCTTTAATTATTTGGCATTTTACTCATGATAAAAAAATTACATTATCAGGTTTGTTTCATGATATAGCAACACCTGTATTTAAACACTGTGTTGATTTTTTAAATGGGGATTATATGAATCAAGAGTCGACTGAGGATTTAACAGTAAAAATTATAGAAAATTCTAAAGAAATAATGACCTTATTAAAACGAGATAATATAAAATTAGAAGAAGTATGTGATTATCATTTATATAAAATTGCTGATAATGATACACCTAGATTATCATCTGATAGATTAGAATATTCATTATCTAATGCGTTATTTACTTATGGGTTATTAGATGAAAGTAATATAAAAAGAATTTATAATGATATAGAAATAGAAAAAAATGAAGAAGGAGATATAGAATTAGGCTTTAAAACAAAGAAAGAAGCATGTAAGTTTGTTGAAGTTACAAGTAAATTGTCTATAATATATCGTGAAGATAAAACTAGATATTCAATGCAGTTAATCGCAGATATTTTAAAGAGGTTAAGTGATGATGGAAAAATTACGAAGAAGGATTTATATGAGTTAAGAGAAAGTGATATTATAGATATTATAAATAAGTCTAAGTATAGTGAAATATTTAATATTTGGAGAAATGCCAAAAGTATAAAAATATCTAAAACTGTACCTAGTGATGTATATTATGTACATGAACAAGTAAAAATTAGATATATTGATCCTTTATTTCAAGAAAAAAGGATTTCTAAGGTTTCTATAGAAGCAAGAGATGATATAGAGAATAATTTATCTTATAAAATGGATAATTATGTGTATTTAGATTTTAATATTTAATGGGATTATATAATGAAAAAGAAATCGAAAGACAACTATGGTGATTTGATTTTTTATTTTGCATCAGATGATTTATTGAATTTATTAGTAGTATAAATAAAAATGTTCAAGTTTATGAAACAATTTTGAGTATGGATAGTTTAAAGTAATATATAACTGTATTAATAAGGAATGAGTATATTTAATTAAAGATGTATTCATTTTTTTGTTGTGAAGTGCAATTAATGGTAATTATTTTCTTTAATAAGAATATAATTCAATAGGAGGGCAAATATGAAAAAATCTATAAAATGGATTATTGGTGGCGTTTTATTATTAATATTTGTAATTTTACTTATTTTATTATTTCATTTAAAAGGTTCTTCTAGGACACTTATTGTAGAAAATGGTAAGATAAGATATAAAAATGATGGAAAATGGAATGATGTAATATCAATTGATGAAGTACTTACAAAAGATATCGGTGTGTCAAAACTAGAAAATAAAGAAGTAGAGTTTTCTGTTAGAAATGGTTATATAACATGGAATTATGTTGGAAAAAATAAAATTAATAAAATTATAGCTATTAAAGATTTAGTTGGAAAACAAGGACAACAAGGAAAAAATGGACGTAATGGATTGAATGGTAAGAATGGATTGAATGGTAAGAATGGAATAACTGGTAAAGATGGAAAAGATGGTAAAAATGGAAAATCAGCATATATTTGGATAAAGTATTTAGATAATAAACCAGATGCATCAAATGATAGTGATTTACTTGATAATAGTAGTAATTATATGGGTGTTTATTATGGAGAATTATCTACTGCTCCAAATACTATTAATGATTATAAATGGCATAAATTATCAGGAGAAAAAGGAGATAAAGGTGCAACAGGTGATAAAGGATTAAAGGGAGAAAAAGGTGATAAAGGCGACAAAGGAGATAAAGGTGATAAGGGTGATCCTGGTGAAAAAGGTGCTAATGGTACAGTTTTAGGGTATTTCTATTTATCGGGAATAAGTGTTTCAAATATGAGTGCAAATACAATTCCTATTAGTAATGCCAATGTAGTTAAATCAGGTGATTATGTTACTTGTAGTAATAATAAACTTTATTTTCAAGCAGGACATAAATATTATGTTACGGTTAACGGAACAATTACTCCAAGAAATTTTCATTATTCAATGAAAGTTAGTATTCTTCGTTTTGATGGTAGATGGGGTTATCATATGATTAATGGAGTATATGATGACATTACTACACTAAACTATAGCTTTTTCTACGATAAAAAAGATAGTAATGAAGTATACTTTAGACTTAATGAAGCAGCAAATGTTCAAATATTATCTGATTTTTCAGTATCTGTTTTGGTCCTTGACTAGTTATAATTAATAATTAAGAATAAAAAGACTCATTTTTTAAAATAAAAAATGAGTTTTTATGTTACAATTAAAAGTAGAAAAGATTAGTTGATGATTAGATGGTATAATGTTATTCTAATTTGTTTCATATATGAAGATATATAAAAACTATAGGGATATGGAGGTAGTTATTATGAGAAAAAAGCCTATAATAGGGATAATTGGTAAAGTATTTCCTAAACATAGTGATGATTTGTGGCATAAAATAGGTGAAGTGGATGAAATACGATATTTAATTGCTGAAAATGGTGGGATTGCGATTACATTACTTCCTGTTGAGAAAACAACAATATTTAATGATAATGATATAAAAGATGAAACAATTTTGACAAAGGCTGAAAAAGATGATTTGTATAGACAACTTGAGTTATGTGATGGCTTTATATTACAAGGTGGATTATATAGCTGTAATTATGAAATAGAAATGGCAAAGAAAATTATAGAGATGGATAAACCATTGATTGGAATATGTGCTGGTTTTAATAACATTTTAAGAGCACTAGGTTCAGATGTTATTTTAGATGAAACAAAAACTCATGATATTTATGACAAAGATTATAGACATGATATTAATATATGTAAAAATACTATGCTTTATGATATAGTTAGAAAATCTACAATAGGTGTAAATAGTATTCATTCAATGGTTGCAACTAGAAAAATGGTAGAACCATATGCTACAATTTCTTCTTATTCTCATGATAATTTAGTAGAAAGTTTTGAGATTAAAAATAAGAGGTTTATTTTAGGAATTAAATGGCATCCTGAACTTATGATAGATGAAGAATATGTAAATGAATTGTTTCAAGAATTTATAAGAAAATGTTGTGATTAAGATGAAATGTATAAGGGAAGATGCTATTGAAATATTAGCTCAATATAAACATGATAGACGGTCAAGATGGCAGAGATATTCTTTTAGTAAATGCAGGGCCTAAATTCAAAAGAATCCGTTGACAGATTGGCTAGACAAATGAATGCTGAATATAATAATTTATTGGAAAGTGAAAAAATATCAGTTTCATAAAATAAATAAGAATAGAAAATTAGAAATGGATTTAAAATTTAAAGGTCAATATAATGAGACTTTAGACTATCTAAAAAGAGATAATTTGTGATATAATAGGCGTGATTAATTTTACTTATAAATTAAAAAAGGAGTGATAATTATGGATATGTATCAAAAAAGAAAAATGAGACAAGAAATAAAAAACAATTCAAATAATAATGGGGTGGATAAAAATTCCATTAACTGCTTGATATCGTTTTATCTAAACTTTTCCTAAAAGCCTTATAGAATAAGGGCTTCCAGAGCTTTAGATCTTGCACGTTTTTCTTAAAAATAAACAAAAAATGGCAAAAAGTCAGAAAAAATGATAAAAAACATGTTATTTTGTGGTTAGAAGTTAGCAGGTGATATCACAACCTAAACCCTGAGTCATAGGAACATCAATATGATGTTTTTTTTATGCAATAAATTTTGATGAAAGGAAGATACATATGTACGAACATGAAAGACAAGTATAAATCCATAAGAATGAAGGATTTACTGTGTTAAGTAATGGATCTATTAGAGATGAAAATCTAAGTAATAGAGCATTAGGATTACTAACTTTTATGTTAAGTCTTCCTCCAAACTGGGATTATTCTATTGCAGGATTAACAAAAGTTAGAAAAGAAGGATATGAAGCAATAAAAAATACTATAAAAGAATTAATCGACCTTAATTACATTCGTAGAGACAAAATTAGGCTTAGTAATGGTAGATTTAAGCATATTTATCATATATATGATGAACCTGTTGCAAATGGGCCAAAAATGGAGTTTTTACCAGAGGGTACTTTTCCAGGGGTGGTTGAACCATCGGTGGTAAACCAGCAAGAAATAAATAAAGAAGAAGTAAGCAAAAACAATAAAGATAAACATGAAAATATTGATAATCATTTTTTAAGACATAAACCTTTAATTAATGAACTTATTAGTTTGGAATATATTAGGGATGATGATGAACAGCTCATTTTTTATGATAGTTTGTTTAGTAAGTTGGTTGATAACGGAATGAATTATGTTGATATTTATTCTGCAATTCATTATGTTATACCAAAAGTTAATAAAGTACCGAAAGATAGTTATTTTGTTTTAGGTGATAATAGAGAAGTTTCTAAAGATAGTAGAAGTATAGGATTTATTGATAAAGAAGATATTGTTGGTAAAAGCAGCCTAACACTATTCCCCTTTTAATCGCTTTGGAACTAAAAAGTAAAAACATGTATTTATGATTACCGACTGATAGATAGAATATAGTTTCTATTTATCAGTTTTTTTATCTAGATTCTAACCTGTTTTTTTGTTAGAATTATAATAGGTATTATGATAAGAGAGTAGAGTATTATAATTTTATTAGAGATTAATATCTACCTATAGAACAGAATTAAAGGAAGATTATAATTATAAATTATAAAATAAATAATGAAATTCTTTTTGGTATTGATATTTTATCTTCTATAAGAATAGGATATATACTTCAAAATAATTAAATATAGCAGTAAAATAAAGAGTGAAAAAACAAAAATTAAAGGCAGGAAAAAATATATGAATGAACGTAATTTAAAAAGATTTAATATAATATTTCCGTGGTTTACGGGTTTATCTGAAGATTTGCTATTTTGGGTTGCAATAAACACATTGTTTTTAACAGTAGTAAAAAATTTTACTGCTTCACAAATAGTTTCTTTAACATCTGTTTCATTAATAGCTTGTATATTATTTCAAGTTCCTTTGCTTAATTTAATAAAAAAAATAGGAAATACAAAATCTGTAAGATTGGGAGCATTATTATTACTACTTTCAAGCATTTTATTAACTTTTGGTACTAATTATATTGTTGTAGCATTAGGACAAATTTTATATGAAGTTTCATTTACATTTCAAAATATGGCAAATGTTATATTAAAAAATAATTTAGAATTACAAAATAGGCAAAATGAGTATATAAGATATAGAACAAATGCAAATACTGTATATGCTATAGTGACAATGATAATATCTTTTATAGCGAGCTTTATGTTTAACATAAATAATTATTTACCTATGATATGTTGTATACTATCTTGTTTTGTTTGTTTTTTACTATCATTTAAGATGATTGATTATTCAGATAATGATTGTATTAAAGCTCCAGTTCAAAAACAAAAAGTAAAAATATTTAAAAATGAAAATTATTCAAGACCTATAATATTTGCAATAATATCTTATGGTTTATTCTATCCCATAGTTAATTCTGGTCAAGAAAATGGTAAATTATTTATACAACAAGAACTTTTAAAAAATTTTAATGTCGAAAAAACAGCATTAATAATAGGTGCAATACTATGTGTATCACGAATAGTAAGAGTGATTTCAAATATTTCATTCAATAAGATACATAATAAGTGTAATGATAAAATAGGATTTTTATTACCTCTTTTATTACTGTTATCACTTTGTCTAATAGGGTGTGGATATTTTATAACTTCTTCAGTTAAATTAAAGATTATAATTATGAGTTTAGGCTATATTATAATCCTGTTTGTAAGAGATCCGTTTAAAGTCTATATACAGGATCTAGTTTTAAGAAAATCAAAGAATCATCATCAACAGTCTTTGCTTACTACATTAGACCTATCAAGAAAAATTGTAAGATTAATTGTAAGTTTAAGTTTTACGATAATTTTAATTAATAATCCAATGATTATAATAATCATAATTTTAATAATTTTAGTAGTTATTGAAATTATTATTAGTTTATATTTATATAAATTGTTACAAGAAAGTTAGATTAAATATTGTAAACAAACGGCATTAATGCTATAAAATAGTATACAATCAATCTATATATTTGATTCATATCGTTGGTAATTATCTTTTCTTTTTTCTTTCTTTTTTGTAGCTTCTTTTATAAACTCATCTATTATTTTTCTAGAATTTAAATCGAAGTTATAGCTAATTTCAGGATGCCATTGAACTCCTATATTGAAAGTATTATTAGGGTATTCGATTGCTTCGATAATTCCATCTTCACTTACAGCTACAGTTTTATAAAATTTATTTTCTGTATCATGATAGTCATGAAAACTATTAACCATTATTTCTGTTTTTTCTAAGATTGAAAATAACTTACTATCTTTTTTTATTATTACCTTATGTGTTAATTCTGACCTATTTTTTTGCCTGTGATTTATTTTTGTGTTATTTTTCTCAATAATTTTTTCTTCATTGTAGCAGCTCATCAATTGCATCCCTAAACATATTCCTAAAACAGGAATATCTTTTTTTATTACTTGTTCTAATAAGTATCTATCATATGGTGTTAATTTCTTTCCTCCTGGAAAAACTATCCCATCACACATATCTAGATTTTTATCTATTATTTGTTTTTCCCTGAGAGTAAGTTCAGGAAAGTTATTAAATGAAGTATCGCTGTAGCATATGTCTTGAATTGGTAGAATTGCGTAAATTTCTCCTCCTGCTTTTGTAAATGTTCTTCTAACTGATTCTGATATATAATTAATTGACATTTTATTATTCAAATAATTCCATCTTAATATTATTCCTATGACAGGTTTCATAATAGTAGTCACCTCTATTAAATTATAACAAAAAAGAGAATTAGATATCATTTTTTAAACAAAATCTAATACTCTTTAAAAGAAAAAGAAACGTTGATTTAGAAGGAGATTTAGTAGATGTAGCAATATATTTTATGGAATTATCTGAAATTCTAGTTTTTAATTTAGAAAAATAAATAAAACTTCAAAAAACGAAAAAAGAATAAGAATATATATAAATATAGATGAAACCAATATTAGAATAAGTGATTAAAAATAAATAGAGGTAGAATTATAGGATTTCTATTTTTTTTATGGTATAACCTAATAGATTTGAAATCTTTAAAGGAGTGATCAAAATGGATATGAATCAAAAGAGAAAAATGAGACAGGAAAAGAAAAATAGTTCAAAAAATAATGTGGTTGAAGAAATTCAACTCAATTGGTAAGTGGGGAGTTATGAAAAAACACTATTAAACCCTTGAAAATAAAGGGAAAAAATAAAATCTCTTTTTACATTTAAAACATATTTTTTGTTGAAAAATGTTAAAAAAGTAAATGTGTAGGAGTTATGAAAAACTTTTACTAAATTGCACAATTAACTTATTAACCATATTCCTATATAATATAGATAAGAAACAGAGTGAGTGTGGTTATAATGAAAAAAAATATAGAAACTAACATAGTTTTAAATGCCTTAATACAATTTAAAAATGATAAATTAAAACAGGGTATATATACAGAACCTATTGATGAACTAATTTTAAAATTAAATAAAATTTATTAAACAT
>CAJMSU010000016.1 GCA_905216155.1 uncultured bacterium | reverse complement strand
TAGATTCTAATGAAAATGTTGATGAAGTTAATTTAGATAACAAGATTGATAATACAACTGATGAACTTAATATAGAAAAAGATAATGATGTAAATGTTGATGTAGATGAATTTAAATTAAATGATAATTATCAAGATAATGAAGAAAAGGAGGAGATTCCTATTAAAGATTCTTATTATGAAGAAAATAGTAATTATATGAATCCTTCATATGATTTAGAGGATAATTATTATGAAGATAATAACAGTAGAGAATTTGAAACTGATACTATTATAAAAGATACTGCTGATGCTATGACTAAATTAATTAATCAAAATAAGGGATATAAGTCTAAGATTATATCTTTAGAAAATCGTAATTCTCAATTAAATGGTAAAATTTCAAATCTTGAAAATAATAACTTAAGATTGGAAAATCAAAAACAAAAATTAGAAAATAGAGTTGAACAAACAGAAGAAAAAGTTCGTATGCAAGAAAATATTATTAATAGACAAAAAGATGAAATTAGTAATCTAAAATCACAATTAGAAGGAAAAAGAGAGTTAGTTAGATTATTAAATAGTGCTCAATCTGTTTTAAGAAGTGATAATAATTCTTATGATTATGATGATAGTGATAACTATTCATATAGAAGAAGTGCTGCGTAGGTGGAAGTAAAATTCCACTTTTTATTTGTTTAAAATTCTGTTATATGGTAAAATAAGCGTGTTAAGTTTAATTAATTTGTTATAATTATAAATGGAGATGATTTTATGCTAGAGGTTAAGAATATTACTGCTAGAGTTAAGGATAGTGATATAGATATATTAAAAGATTTTAATTTAGAGATTAATGAAGGAGAAGTTCATGTAATAATGGGACCTAATGGTACAGGTAAGAGTACTTTATCTAAAGTTATTATGGGACATTATAATTACGAGGTTAATAATGGGGATATTTTAGTTGATGGTAAATCTATTTTAGATATGGAAGTATCAGAGCGAGCTAAGATGGGTATTTTTTTGTGTATGCAAGATCCTACTGTTATTGAGGGTGTTTCTAATAGTGAATTTTTACGTACTGCTCTTTCTGAGGTTACAGGAGAACATGTTAATTTATATTCTTTTATAAAAGATATGGAAAAATCTATGAATGATGTAAGTTTAGATGCTAATATGTTACATAGATCAATAAATGCTGGTTTTAGTGGTGGAGAAAAAAAGAAAAATGAAATTTTACAAATGAAAATTTTAAAACCAAAATATATTATTTTAGATGAAGTTGATAGTGGATTAGATGTTGATAGTTTGAAAGTTGTGTGTGAAAATATTAATAATTATTTAAAAGAGAATAAAAAGGCATCATTATTAATAATTACTCATTATCCTAGAATACTTGAATATCTTCATCCTGATTTTGTTCATATATTATCTGATGGTAAGATAGTTAAAACTGGGGATATTGAATTAGCAAGACAAATAGAAAAGAATGGTTATAGTAGTGTTAATGTTATGATTGGAAATGATAATGATGAGTAAAATATTATATATAATTGATAATAACGAATATAAAAAATATAAATATAATATAGATGAAGATACTATTATTTATCATTTTTCTATAAATGGTAGTAGTGATGTAGAAGTTAATTTAGTAAAAGAAGATGTTACTTTATATTATTACTATAATAATATTAATTATTCTGATAATAAATTTAGTATAGAAGTTAATCATGTTGCTAGTAATACTCATAGTGAAGTTTTTAATCATGGAGTTAATGTTAATTGTAATTATTTAACTTATACAGTTAATGGTGTTGTTCCTAAGAGTAGTAATTCTTGTATTTGTAATCAAGATAATCAAATTATAAATATGAGTGATGGTAAAAGTACTATAAAACCTAATTTACTTATAGATAATTATGATGTTGATAGTAATCATGCAGCATATATTGGTAAATTTAGAGATAGTTATATGTTTTATTTAATGAGTAGGGGTATAAGTAGAAAAAATGCATATTTATTACTTTTAAAGAGCTTTTTAATAAATACTGATAGTATAGATTTATCTAAAATAGATGACTTTTTAAAAGAAATAGAAAAAATTTAGGAGGTGATATTAGTGAATAGAGAAGATTTTCCTATGCTAAATAGTGAAATTTCATATTTTGATAATGGGGCAACTACTTTAAAGCCTTCATGTGTTGTTCAATCTATGATTGATTATTATACTAAGCATACTTCTAATATTCATAGGGGAGATTATGATGCTTCTGTTATTACTAATAGGCTTTATGATGATACTAGAGATGTGGTACGTGAGTTTATTAATTGTAATAGTTCTAAAGAAGTAATATTTACATCAGGATCAACTGCTTCAATTAATATGGTTGTGTTTGGGTATATGAAAAACCACTTAAAAAAAGGTGATGAAGTTATACTTGATAAAGCAGAGCATGCATCTAATGTTTTACCTTGGATAAAACTTAGTGAGGATATTGGTATTGTTTTAAAATATGCTAGTTTAAGTGATGATTATTCTTTAGAGTATGAAAATATTGAAAAGGAAGTTACTCCTAGAACTAAAGTTATTTCTATTGCTCATGTTAGTAATGTTATTGGTGATACTAGAGATATTGAAAAAATTGGAAAGTTATGTAAAGATAAAAATATTCTTTTTAATGTTGATGGGGCGCAAAGTGTACCACATATGAAGGTTGATTTTAGAAAATGTAATATTGACTTTTTATCATTTTCGGCACATAAGATGTTAGGTCCTACTGGTGTTGGTGTTTTAGTTGGAAAATATAATTTGTTAGAAGATATGGAACCTTTATTTTATGGTGGAGGAATGAATCAGTATTTTGAGGAAGATGGTAGTTATGAACTTAAGACTTCTCCAATAAAGTTTGAAGCAGGTACTCCTCCTATTGCTGAGGTTATTGGAATGAGAGAAGCAATTAAGTATCTTATGAAAATAGGTATGGATAATATTCATGAATACGAAGTTAATTTAAAAAAATATATGGTAGAAAAACTTTCTAAAATTCCTAATATAGTTATGTATAATAAAAATACTGATAGTGGTATACTTGCATTTAATATAAAGGGAGTATTTAGTCAGGATACTTCAATATATTTAAATCATTATAATATTTATGTACGTGCCGGTAATCATTGTACAAAAATGTTAAAGGATGAGTTGAATATAAAAAATACGGTAAGAGTTAGTTTATATTTATATAATAATAAAGAAGATGTTGACAGATTGGTTTCTGCTTTAGAAAAATCTGAGGATATATTTAAAATAGTTATTTAGGATAGGTTGTGTTATTATGGATTCTAATTTAAGAAGAGAAATTATTTTGGATAATTATCAAAATCCTATGCATAGGGGACTTGTTGATGATGATAGTTATTTAAAAGCTAATTATAATAGTGATAGTTGTATTGATAATTTAGATTTAATGATGAAAATAGATGATGGTATAATTAAAGATATTGTTTTTGATGGAGAGGCTTGTGCTATTAGTACATCTGCTACTTCTATATTTATTAGAAGTTTAATTGGTAAGAGTGTAGATGATGCTAGAAAAATAATTTTAAATTATCAAAAAATGTTAAATGAGGAAGAATATGATAAAGATTTACTTGGGGAACTTGTTGTTTATGATGAGATAAGTCGTCAACCTAATAGACTTAATTGTGCACTCCTTCCAAGTGTAGTAATAACTAAAATGTTGAATGAATTAAAATAATAGAAGCGTGGTGATATTATGGAAGTAGTAGGTATTGATGCAGAGAAAGTTAAGTTAATATCTTCAATGAAAAAAGAAGATGATTGGGTATTAAATTATAGACTTGATAGTTTTAAAAAATTTATGGAACAAGAAATGCCAAAATTTGGTCCAAAAATAAATTTTGATTTTGAAAAAATAATATATTATAAGAATAATGAAGCTGATCAAAAAATAGAAAACGATTGGAATAGTGTTTTAAAACCTGTTGTTAATGAACTTTCAGAACTTGGTGTTTTAGAAAGTGAACAACATATGGATGGTATGGGTGTTCAGTATGAGAGTGAAGTAATATATCATAATATGTTGAAGGAGTTAGAGGATAAAAATGTTATTTTTACATCAATTGAAGTTGCGATGAAAAAATATCCAGAGCTTGTAAAAAAATATTTTGGAAAAATAGTTAGTAATGATGAAAATAAGTTTTCGGCTTTAAATGGTAGTGTTTTTAGTGGTGGTAGTTTTATATATATTCCACCTAATACTATATTGGATAGACCATTACAAAGCTATTTTAGAATAAATAGTCGTAATATGGGTCAATTTGAAAGAACTTTAATAATTGTTGATGACAATAGTAGTCTTCATTATATTGAGGGATGTACAGCACCTGTTTATAGTGAATCAGCTTTACATGCTGCTGTTGTAGAAATTTATGTTGGTAAGAATAGTAAGTGTAGATATTCTACTGTTCAAAATTGGGCTACTAATGTTTATAATTTAGTTACTAAAAGAGCTTTAGTTGATGATGGTGGAGTTATGGAATGGATTGATGGTAATATAGGTAGTTATGTTACTATGAAATATCCTTGTTGTTTATTGAAAGGTGATAATTCTACAGGTACTTGTATTACAATTTCTGTAGCAAGTAAAAATCAAGAACAAGATACTGGTGCTAAAATGATTCATTTAGGTAAAAATACTACTAGTAATATAATTTCAAAAAGTATTGCACAAAATGGTGGTAATGCAACATATAGGGGTAAGGTATATATAGATCCAAAGGCAGTTAATAGTAGTTCTTTAGTTAAATGTGATACTTTAATATTAGATAAGTATTCAAAAAGTGATACTATTCCTATTAATTCTTGTTTTAATATTAGTAGTAATATAGAACATGAAGCAACAGTTTCTAAGGTAAGTGAAGATAATTTATTTTATTTAATGAGTAGAGGTGTTTCCAGAGAAAGAGCAATGGAACTTATAGTATTAGGATTTTTGGAAAGATTTAGAGAAGAGTTGCCTATGGAGTATGCAGTTGAATTAAATCAACTTATTAAAAGAAATTTATAAACTATGAAAGTTGTTTATTGAATGTGATAATGGTTTGAAAAAGAAATTTTCGGTTAGAGAATTTCTTTTTTTTTGACTATTTTTTGTCTTGAATTTTTAAATTTGTCTGTTTGATTTAATTTTGTTAGTTATATATTATACTTCATGAAAGGAGGTGATATATGTTAAATCAACTAATTTTAGTTGGAAGGCTTGCACAAGATATACAGATTAATAAAACTGATAACGGAAAAAAAGTTGCCACTCTTACATTAGCCGTACCTAGAAGTTTTAAAAATATGGAAGGAAATTATGATACAGATTTTATTAGGTGTATAGTATGGGATAGTGTTGCCGAAAACACAAAAGAGTATTGTAAGAAAGGAGATATTGTCGGTTTAAAGGGGAGAATACAGTCTAGGGTGATAGAAAAAGAAGAACAAAAAGAGACAATAATGGAGGTTATTGGAGAAAAAGTAACATTTTTATCTAATAAGGGAAAGGAAGCAGAAACAAAATAGTTTCTGCTTTTCGGTTGATAAAATATTTGAAGGTGTTATAATTAGTATGATAGGTTAGGTGTTTTTATGGTAGTTAAAGTTAGAAGATATAAGCGATGTGATTTTAATCAAGTAAATAAAATTTTAAATGAGTCTTTTGATGTTTCTAAAATTGATAAAAGATCTAGAAATATTGAGTTTGTTGCGTGCCTTTCTGATAAGGTGGTTGCCTATCTTGTTGTCAATAAGTTATATGATAGTGTTCAGGCGATAAATTATTTTCATATAAATTATGTATGTGTTGATAGTAATTATAGAAAGCTTGGAATTGCAACTAAATTATTAGAAGAAGTTTTTAGATTAGCAAAAGTTAAAAAAATTTCTTATATTGAATTAACATCTAACAAAAAAAGAACTATTGCACATAAGTTGTATTTGGACAATGGTTTTTCAATTAGAGATACTAATGTTTTTCGAAAGGAGATTATATGATAGTAGATATTATTAATAAAAAAAGGTTAGGTAAGGAGTTAAGTTTTAAGGAGCTAGATTATTTCTTTAATGGTTATTTAAATGGTGATGTTAAGGATTATCAAATGTCTGCTCTTTTGATGGCTATTTGTATAAATGGAATGAAGGATGAGGAGATTTATGCTTTAACTAAAATATTTATTGATAGTGGAGATATACTTGATTTAAGTTTTATTGATGGTGTTAAGGTTGATAAGCATTCAACTGGTGGTGTTGGTGATAAAACAACACTTATCATAGCTCCAATAGTTGCGTCTTTGGGTATTCCTGTTATTAAAATGAGTGGTAGAGGATTAGGATATACTGGGGGTACTATAGATAAATTAGAGAGTATTCCGGGATTTAATATTGCTTTGAGTGATGAGGAAATTATGAAACAGGCTAGTGATATTGGAATTGTTTTAACTGGACAAACAGCATCTCTTGCAACTATGGATAAATATATTTATGCTCTTCGTGATGTTACTGGTACCGTTTCTTCTATTCCTTTAATTGCAACTAGTATTATGAGTAAGAAAATTGCTAGTGGTGCTGATAAAATAGTTATTGATATAAAAGTAGGTAAAGGTGCTTTATTGCAAACTAAAAAAGATGCTAATAAGTTAAGTGAGGTTATGAAAAAGATTGGAAGTTTTTATCATAGAGAGGTTAAAACCATAATAAGTGATATGAATACTCCACTTGGACATTGTATTGGTAATGCTTTGGAGGTTAGTGAAGCAATTGATTTATTAAAAGGAAAAATAAAAAGTGGAAATTTATATACTTTGTGTACTGAACTTGCAGGTGAAATGATATCTCTTGCTAAAGGAATTAGTAAATGGGATGCAGTTGAGGCTGCTAGGGCTTCATTAGAAGATGGAAGTGCTTATAAAAAGTTTATGGAACTTGTTAGTTATCAGGGTGGTGATATAGACAAATTAGAAATTAGTAAAAACACAAAGAAAATAAGAGCTAAAAAAAGTGGTGTTTTAGAGTCTATTAATGCATTAGAATTAGCTAAACTTTCTTTAGAACTTGGTGCTGGTAGAAAAAGTAAAGAAGATAAAATAGATTATAGCGTAGGTATAAAACTTAATAAAAATGTTGGAGATATAATAACGAAAGGTCAGGTTTTAGCGACAATTTATTATAATAGTGATTATACAATGAATGATGTTGATAATTATTTCACTATAAAATAGATAAAAAGTGTTTGAAAAATATATTTTTATGTTATAATATTTGTATAAAGGTAAGGTGAGTATATGGAAAAGATATATATAGAAGATAATAATAACAATAAACAGTCTAAATTTAGACAAATATTTAATTCACAACTTTCTAATAAGTTGTCAGTAGCTATGATTTTGGTTGCTTTTGCTTCATTTTTAGCAATGGGATTTAGTGGAGTAGGTGAATCTTATGCAATTGTTGTAAAAGATGTACCAGAGAAGTTTACAATAAAATCAATTGATACTGATAACGATAGAATGTTATCTCAAGTTGTAAATAGTGATGGACCTGCTACTATTCAGGAAAACGGACAAAATGTTGCAGTTGATAGAATGATTAATTCTAATAATACACAAGTTTTCTGTTTAAATAGTGATAAAAAGTTTCCAACTAGTTCAACAAGTATTGAGTATACAAAAGCAGGAATTGTTGATTCTGGTGTAACATATATACTTAGAAATTCATATCCAGAAGATTTATCTTTAGTTACTGGATTTACTGCTCAAGGAAATAAGGATGTTGGTACATGGGTAACACAAATTGCTACATGGGATTATTTAACTACTAATAAGTTAGGATATGATAATAGTAAATATGAAAGGCTTGCTCCTTATTTTAGATTAGCTAATTTAATTTATACTCAAAAGTCTTCTCCAAATGGATATAAGAGTTATACAGGTAGTGATTTTAGTAAGAATTTCTATTCTTCTTATGTTGCTAATTTAGTTACTAATGCTAATAAATATAAGGGTGTAGTAAATAAATTAAATGTTAATAGAGAAGATAATAATATTTCTGTAGAAGATGATAAATATTATAGAACTTCATTTATTACAGTTGAAGGTGGTAATTTAGTATTTACTGATGGTAGTACAGATGAGAATTCTACTGGTAAGAAGAGTGATAAATATAATGGATTCCATTTAGAGTTTGATGAAAAAAATGTTCCTTCTGGTATTCAATTTATTGGTGAAGATGGTAAAGAGATTAGTAAAGATGTTTATACTACTAAGATGCCAACAACTAAATTTTATATAAGAGTTCCAATTTCTAGTTTAAAAGAGGGTAATAAGAATTTATCAGTTAAGATAGTTGGTGACTATATGGAAAATCAAGGGATTATTTATACACCATCTGATAGTACTGCACAATCTGTTGTATTACTTGCTTATGTTAATCAAAAACATCCTCTTAATTTAAATATAGATTTAACATATACTCCTGATGTTCCTGATACAGGTATGAGTTCTGCTCAATCTATCTATTTTATAGGTCTTGTTATCTTACTATGTGGTATAGGTATAATTTATGCTAATACAAAAGAAAAACAAGAACAATAAAAAGATTAAGAATATTAAAAAGAGTCATTTATTATTAATTGGCTCTTTACTTGTATTTTTTGGAATAGTGTTACTTTCTTATAATCATTTACTAGATTTAAGAAATCAAGTTTTTTCAGAAATGTTACTTTTGTTTTCTGAATCTTCTCCTTCTGAAGAAGAAAAAGTTGATGTTCCAAATATTGAAAATGTATCTGATGGTACTATTTATCATGAAGAAAATATTGATTATGATAAATATTTAGGAGTTATTGAAATACCTAGAATAGGTTTAAAAAGGGGTTTTTATAATACTAATTCAAAATATAATAGTATTGAATATAATGTTACTTTAATTAGAGGTTCAACGATGCCAGATGTTTCGGGTGGTAATTTAATGCTTATGGCTCATTCTGGAGATGCATATATATCATATTTTGCATATTTATATAGACTAAATATAGGTAATAATATTTATATTACTTATAATAAAAATAAATATACTTATAAAATTGTTAACATATATAATGTTGATAAAAATGGTAAAGTTCCTATATATAGGAATTATGATAAGACTACATTAACTCTAATTACTTGTACTAAAGATGATAGTACTAAGCAAACTGTTTATATTGCTGAATTAGTATAACTAGTGTGGAGGTGGTAGTATGAATATGAATTTGTTTGAAAAGATTCTAACAGTTTTTAAATATATGTTTTCATCTTTTCTATCAATAGAATTATTTATACTATGCCTTCTTTTATTTTTACTTTTAGTTTTTAATTTAAAATATAAAAATAAATATGTAAATATCATTTTAGTTGTTGTGTATATTTCTTTTATTGGAATGATTTTAGTTACAGCGTCTTCATATGTTATATATTCTATGGATCATTTAATTAAGAGAATAATGAATTATATATATTTTCCATCTACTGCTGTTTATTTCTTTATTATGATATTTTCTATATTTTCTATTTTATATTCTATGTTTAGTAATAATATTTCTAAATTTAAAAAGGTATTTAATTATTTTGTATTTACTTTTATGATGCTGTTTTATATGCAATTTATTTCTGTATGTTTCTATAATAAAGTTGATTTAAGTGATTTGGTTAGTTTGTATTCTAATAGAACTATTTTATCGATTGTTCAGATTAGTAATTTACTTTTATTTGGTTGGGCTTTATTTACTTTCTTTTATAAGATATATTTATTTTTTAAAAAGCATTATGATAAAAAAAATTGAGAAATTAGTATTTCTCAATTTTTTGTACATAATATTCTTCTAAACACATGTTGTGATCGTGTATATATTTTGCAATATCTTTACCAACATATCTATAATGCCATGATTCATACTGATATCCAGTTTGTTTAACTTTATCTTTTGGAAATCTTAATATAAAACCATATTTATAAGCATTTTCCTGCATCCAATTATATTCTTTAGTCTTCTCAAAACTTGTGTATTCTATTTTTCCATTATAGACATCTACAGCAAGTCCAGTTTGATGTTCTGAAGAGCCAGGCCTAGCTGAGTAAGTATCAGCTAATTCTTTTCCATCTTGTTCAACATATCTATTATATAAATTAACTTGATATTGATAACTTCTATAACTTGACATTGCGATTATATTATATCCTTCTTTTTTTGCAGCTGTAGATAGTTCATAAAAAGCTTTTTTTGCATTACTTACTAGCTTCATACCACTTCTTGCATATTCAGTACTAAGTTCTTCAAGATTTTTTGGAATATAATCTTCACCTACATAGTTGAATTTATTTACTAAGATATAATCTGTATTTAAATTAATACTTTTTTTACCATCTGTGTAGTATGTTTTATCAACACCAATATTTACATCAGTTATTACTTGCTTTATATCTAGGTTTTTATTTTCATTTTTATATTTTATATATCTATCTATATAGTTGTAATTAAAGTATGAAATTTTTTTATCTATATTATTTAATTTTTCTAATTTAATATCTTGAGTTGTTTTTTCGACTCTTTTTTTGTTCTTTGATGTCTTTTTAGTTGTTTGTAGTGCAAATACTATACTTATAGTGATTAATACTAATACTAATATGAATATTAATATTGTTTTAAATTTTTTCTTTAATCTTTTTTTCTTTTTCATCTTATCACCTAATAATATAATAGCATTAAATTATCTGTTTATGTATAAATTTGTTTAAATAAACATAAAAAATATTGGAGGGTAGATATGAAAAAGTTTTTTGTTTTAATTTCTATTATTACTTTTATTTGTCCTTTTTTTGTTTATGCAGAAGGTGATAATGTTAAAAATAATGATTCTAGTGATTCACAAAATATAGATAATAAAGATAGTAATAATAGTATGGAATTAATTTCTAATGCAGTTAGTGGTATTTTGATTGAGGCAAATAGTGGAAAAATAATATATGAAAAAGAAAAAGATAAAAAGGTTGCGATTGCTTCTATGACAAAGATGGTAGCGCAAATAATAATTTTAGAAAATATAGAAAATGGTAATATTAAATGGGATGATGTTGTTACTGTTAGTCGTAATGCTGCTGATATGGGAGGATCACAAATATATATAGAACAGGGTGAAAAAATTTCTATTTATGATTTAATGAGAGGTATATCTATGGCTAGTGCCAATGATGCTACTGTACAAATGGCTGAGGTAATTGCTGGAAGTGAAAAAAAGTTTGTTAGTCTTATGAATAAAAAAGTAAAGCAATTAGGACTTAAAAATACTGTTTTTAAAAATTGTACTGGTTTAGATGAAGATGGTCATTATTCTACAGCTTATGATATGGCTATGATTGCTAGAGAGTTGGTAGTAAATCACCCTAAAATATTAGAATTTTCTTCTGTGTATGAGGGATATTTAAGAGAAAATACAGCTAATAAATTTTGGCTTGTAAATACTAATAAGCTTGTTCGTTATTATGATGGTGCTGATGGATTAAAGACTGGTCATACTGATAATGCTAAATATTGTTTAGCAGCAACAGCTAAGAAAAATAATTTAAGACTTATTGGAATTGTTTTAGGTGAGGAAGAGAGTAAAGTTAGAAATAATGAGGCTATGCAACTTTTAGATTATGGTTTTAGTAATGTTAAATTAAAGACTATCAAGAAGAAGGGTGAGGTTATAAAGAAAGTAAAATTAAATAAGGCTAGTAGTAATTATATTTCTATTGTTTTAAAGGATGATTTATCTGTTATGGAAGGAATTGGAACTAATAAAAAATATAAATATAAGAGTATGATTAATGCTATTAAGTTACCAATAAAAAAGAATACGACTGTTGGGAAAATGTATGTTTTAGATAATGGAAAAAAGGTATCGTCACAGGATTTAGTTATAAATAAGAGTGTTGATAATTTAAGTTTCTTAGAACTTATTAGAAATTCTTGTATTAATTTAGTTAATGGTATTATTTAGATAGCTAAGGCTGTCTTTTTTTGATATAATATATATGAAGTAATATAGGAGGGATAATATGAAGAATAAAGTTGTATTAATTGGTTGTGGTAATGTTGGAATGAGTTATGCTTATGCTCTTTTGAATCAAAGAACTAATGTTAATGAACTTGTTTTAATTGATTTAGATGTAAGAAGAATAGAAGGAGAGGTAATGGATTTAAATCATTGTCTTGCTTTTTCACCATCTAAAATAGATATAAAAGTTGGAGATTATTCTGACTGTCGTGATGCTAGTATTGTGGTAATTGCTGCTGGTGCTAATCAAAAGCCTGGAGAGACTAGAATGGATTTAATTAATAAAAATAGTAAAATATTTAAATCAATTGTTACTGAGGTTGTTAATAATGGTTTTTCTGGTATTTTTGTGGTAGCTACTAATCCTCTTGATGTAATGACTTATTTAACTTGGAAATATTCATCATTTGATGCTAATAGGGTTATAGGTACAGGAACAATTCTTGATACGGCAAGACTTAGATATTTAATTGGTGAGAGGCTTTCTGTTAATCCTAAAAATGTTCATGCTTATGTAATTGGAGAACATGGAGATTCTGAATTTGTACCTTGGAGTAATGCAACAGTTGGGTTGCAACCTATAAAGGATTTTTTAACTCAGGAAGAACTTGATGAAATTTCTTTAGAAGTTAAGAATTCTGCTTATGATATTATAGATAGAAAAGGTGCTACTTATTATGGTATAGGTATGTGTTTAGTTAGAATTACTAATGCAATTTTATCAGATGAAAATAGTATTATAACTGTTTCTAGATATGATTTAGAAAATGATATTTTCTTAGGAATGCCTTCTGTTATAAATAGAGATGGTATAAAAGAATCTGTTTATGTTAATTTAAATTCATATGAGGAGGAAAAATTACAGCATAGTGTTGATGTTATCAATGAAGCTACTAATAACATTTCATAGAATTTGTAATTATTTATAAAATTTATACATATATATTTATCATAGAAAGGAATGAATAATATATATGGAAACACTTAAAGTAAGTAGTAAATCTAATCCAAATAGCGTTGCAGGAGCACTTGCTAATGTATTTAGAGAAAAAGGGACTGTTGAAATTCAAGCAGTTGGGGCTGGTGCTTTGAATCAGGCTATAAAAGCTGTAGCTATTGCTAGGGGCTTTGTTGCACCATCTGGTAAAAACTTAGTTTGTATACCAGCATTTCAGGATATTGCCATAGATGGTGAAGAAAGAACAGCTATTAAACTTATTGTAGAGTCAAAATAGAGTGAATTATCCTCTATTTTTTTCTTTTTATGGTATACTATTTTTATAAGATATTAATAGGAGGATATTATGGCAAATTATATTTATTGTTCTAAATGTGGTGCACCAATGAAGGAAGATGCTAGATATTGTATGAAGTGTGGTACACTTAATTATGATCATCCTGATAATCAATATATGAAAAAGTATATGGATAAAACAAATGATAAAAATAAAAATAATAATAAATTTTTTAGTGAAGAAATTCCTGCTAGTGAAATAGTTAATGATTCTTCTAATGATGTTGTTGTGGGTGGAAAAGTAATAAGAGAAAACTCTTTAATTGAACAAAAAGAAGTAAAATCATATAATTATGGAGCAAGAATTGTTTATACATTATTATTTTCTTTGGTTTGTTTTTTGTATTTTGTTGTAATAAGAAGTATGAAAATTGATTTTTCTATTTATGTTTCTATTTATTTATTTAGTATTATTTTTTCAGTTATTACAATGATAAATATATATCAGAAAGCTGGTTGTTCATTTTTTACTGTATTTATTCCTTTTTATGCACAATATACTTTATGTGAGATGGTATTTGATAAGGGAATATTATTTTTACTTTTATTTGTTCCTATTGTAAATATTGTTTTCTCATTTGTATTTTTATATAAATTAGGAGAAAAGTTTGGTATTAATGGAGTTTTAAGTGTTTTGTTTTTTCCAATAGTTTTACTTATAATTTCTTATTCTAATAAGTATCATTATAATGGACGTACTTTTGATAATAAAAGTAGTATATCAATTATTGGAATATTATTTTTAATACTTTATTTAATACTCTTGTTCTTTAGTATAAGTCGTATTCCAGTGCTTTTATAGCTTGATAAAATTAATTATTTAATATATAATAGAATCAAGTCGATAATTAGAACTAATAATAAGAATATTTAATTATAGAGAATTCGTGGTTGGTGTAAACGATATTAAGTACTTATTTGTCTACTCTATAGATGAGGATAATTCTTCCGGTCTTACCGTTAAAAAGATTGAGTTAAATAAAGGATGGTACCGTGTAGTAATTTGCACTCCTTGTACTTTCCTTTTTTTTGTTAGAAAGGATGATAATTTGTGATTGATATGCATTATGATCTTTTGTCAGTTGCTTATAAATGCTATAAATTAGGAGATTATTCATATCTTATTAATTGGAGTAAAAATTATAATGATAATAATGTTACTGGTTGTATTGCTAATTTGTATTTTATGAGTAGGGTGGAAATGCAAAATGATTTAGGTAATTATTATGATCCTGATGTCTCGGTTTTAGATATGTTTTTGACTGCTGTTAAAGTGGTTAAGAAGTATTTACCTAATATTGATTTTGTTTTTAGTATTGAAGGCTGTGATTATATAAAAGATACTAATGAGTTGGTAGAATTACATAAAAATGGTCTTAGAAATATTTTGTTAGTATGGAATAATCCTAATTTATATGGCTCGGGAAATAATGGTAGTTATGGTCTTACAGATATGGGATGTCGATTTTTAAGGTGTGCAATTGATCTTGGTATTTGTATAGATTTGTCCCATATGAATATAAATACTTTTAATGATACAATCTCTTTATTAAAAGATGAAAAAAGAAAGGGTAAGAATGTTAAGGTTATAGTTAGTCATTCTAATTGCTACGATATATGGAATCATCCTAGAAATTTAACAGATCAACAGCTTATGGATTTAAAAGAATTGGATGCAGTTGTAGGTCTTGTTTCATATACTAGGTTTATAGGTGATGAATCTTATAGTATGGAGAGATTAGAAAATATTTATTTGGATCATATAGATAGAGTAGTTAACATTTTAGGAATTGATCATGTTGGTGTTTCTAGTGATGATATGACTTTTGGATTTGATTTACTGAATGATGATGGATATGCAAAACAGTTATTTAAGTATGATAAAATTGCAAATAATTTGACAAAGTTACTTAGTAGAAAATATAATAAGGAAGAGATAGATAAAATTTTATATAAAAATATTTATAATAAATTATTTTAGGAGGAGTATATATGATAGATATAAAATTAATAAGAGAAAATAAAGAATTAGTAAAGGAAAATATTAAGAAGAAATTTCAAGATGAAAAATTAGTTTTAGTTGATGAGGTTTTTGATTTTGATAAAAAAGTTCGTGAGGTTCAAGTAAAGTTAGATAATTTAAAGGCTTCAAAAAATAAAAAAAGTTCTGAGATTGGTAAGTTAATGGCAACTGGAGAAGTTGATAGCGCTAATAAGGTAAAAGAAGAGGTTTCTCAAATGGCTACTTCTATTAAAAATTTAGAGGATGAAAAAACTAAGCTAGATGAGGAAATTAAAACTCGTATGATGGTTATTCCACAAATAATGGATCCATCAGTTCCTATTGGACGTGATGATAGTGAAAATGTTGAGATACAAAAATTTGGAGAACCAGTTGTTCCTGATTATGAGATTCCATATCATGCTGATATAATTGAAAGATTAAAGGGAATGGATAAGGATGCTGCTGGTAGAACATCTGGACAAGGTTTTTATTTCTTACTTGGAGATATTGCTAGACTTCATGAGGCAGTACTTGCATATGCAAGAGATTTTATGATTAATGCTGGATTTACTTATGCTATACCACCTTTTATGATTAGAAGTGATGTAGTTACTGGTGTTATGTCTTTTCCTGAGATGGAAGCTATGATGTATAAAATAGAGGGAGAAGATTTGTATTTAATTGGTACTTCTGAACATTCAATGATTGGTAAATTTAAGGGACAAATTATTAAGGATGAAGATCTTCCTGTTCATATGACTTCTTATTCACCTTGTTTTAGAAAAGAAGGTGGTTCTCATGGATTAGAAGAGAGAGGCCTTTATCGTGTTCATCAATTTGAAAAGCAAGAAATGATTGTTATTTGTGAACCAGAGGAATCTATGGAATGGTATGAGAAGATGTGGAAATTAACAGTTGATTTCTTCAGAAGTTTAGATGTTCCTGTTAGACAACTTGAATGTTGTAGTGGAGATCTTGCTGATTTAAAGGTAAAATCTTGTGATGTAGAAGCTTGGAGTCCTAGACAAAAGAAATATTTTGAAGTTGGAAGTTGTTCTAATTTAGGAGATGCTCAAGCTAGACGATTAGGTATTCGTAAAAAAGGAGAAAATGGAACATATTATTTACATACATTAAATAATACAGTAGTTGCTACTCCTCGTGGATTAATTGCATTGATAGAAAATAATTATCAAGAAGATGGTTCTGTTAAAATACCAAAAGCTTTACAACCTTATATGGGTGGAATGGAAGTTATTAAACCTAAAAAATAGTATATTAAAAAATTTATTTAATATACTTTAGTATGAGTGTTAAAAATAAAAGAATTAAAACTATAGAGATTGAATCTGTAGGAAAAGAAGTTATTAATAAAAACTCTAGGGAAGATAATAAGATGATAGAAGTTGTCTCTAGAGAGTCAAAGTAAAAGATATCAGGTGTGATATCTTTTTAGTTTAATTTAATAACTATAACATTATCTATTAGTTTTATACTTTCTTTATTTGGATATTCTTTCATTTCTTTAAATTCATCTTTTTCTAATATCTCATTATATTTTTCTTCATCTACAAAATCTATATTAGTACCTAAATATTCATACATAAATCTAGTCCAGCCATTTTTAATATTTACATATTCATTCCAGAATAGGGAACTATTTGATATAAAACCATAATTTAGTTTTTTTACATTTTCCAAGCTATAATTCATATTGTAATTATAGTATTTATTATTATCTAGATTACCTGCAATTAGAACTTTTTTATCATATCCTAATTCATTTATGTTATCTACTATGTTGGCTGCTATTTTATAGGTTTTATTATATGTTGTTTCTAATGTTTGATAGGTAGCAGATATTTGGATTATATAGTTTCTTGTTAAAATAATAGTTAATATAATTACTAAGTATTTTATTAAGTTATTATTTTTAGTTAAAGATAAAATAAATGGAAGCATTAGTACATATGATGTAGACATTAGTGGTTGCATTTTTGTATCTGATATTATTAAGAGAATAGAGTTTAATGATATAGGTAAAATTGTTAAAAATATGATTATGATTATTATATTTTTAAGAGATGTTTCTTCTTTTAAAATATTATATATGATACTTATTATTAATATAGATAATAAAAATATATTTAGAATATTATTTTTTAAGTAAGTATTTTTTATTATAGTATCTTTAAAATAATAGTTATAAAAAGTTATATAAGTATTTATTATTTGATCTTTAATAGATAAAATATTTTTTATTCCAAAACTGTTGGCACTACTATAATTACTTAAATTAGTATTAAATATAATTAATGATATTTTCATTATTATGAAGTATATAATCATGCCAATTATTATAGTAGAGATGTTTTTTATGAATTCTTTTAGATTAAAATCATTTTTAATAAGTTTTTTTATGTAATACATTATAAGTAGTGTAATACTTACTGATATATATGATTGATAGATTGATTCTGATATTACTAAGAGAATTATTGATATTAAATATTTTGTTTTATTATTTTCTTTTATTAGAATATAAGAAGATAAAAGACTTGTTAAAAATGCTATTATATAAGATAGATTACAATATGTGAATAATAGAGTTGATGATATATTTATAGATGCTGTTACAGTTAATATCGTTAATAGTTTTAATACTTTATTTTTTATTTTAAATATATCTATTATAATTACTGTAATTATTCCAAGTAATATGAAACTTATAAATAAATCTATGTGTTTTATTACTAAAAAGTTTTTTATTATTCCTGTTATAAATAGGCCAAATCTTCCTAGAGATATTTCCCAGTTATAGGCATTATAGTAGTAATTATTTAATAATATGTCTGCTGTTAAAATGTTTTTTGTTAATAATGGAAAATTTATAATTATGGATAGTATTACAGTTATTATAATTATAGATATATTTTCCTTTGTAGTTAGTTTGTTAAAATATTTTTTAATCATTTTATCACCTTAATTTATTTTACCATATAAAGTGATTTAAGTAATAAAAAATGTGATAAATTGCATTATTTACTTTTTAAATATATTATGATATTATTCAATTGGAGGATAGGAAAATAGTTATGGGAGATAGTTGTATTAAATTAAGAAAAAGATATAGATTAAAAAAGAAATTTAAATATTTTTTTATAGCATATTTTTTTGTAGTTGTTTTTGTTACTACTCAGTATTCTTTAGCAAAATTTAATACTAATGTATATAAAAATTCTAGTGTTTCTGTTGCGAGACCTGTTGCTAAACTTATTTCTAGTGATATTGATAAGATTAGTTTTGTTAGTAATGGTTCTAATTATGAGGCAACTTATTCTTTTAGTATTACTAATGCTTTTGATGGTAAAATTAATGAGGTTGATCTTAAATATTTTATAAATATAACTATTGGTGATGAATTTTCATATTATCTGTATAAGAATTCTTTATCTGACGATAATTTGATAAGTGATGTTAATAATTATTATGGTGAATTAGGACATGATAAGGAAGAAGTGGATAAGTATATTTTAAAAATAGTGTATGTTCCAAAGAATAATACTAAATCATATGAGACTGATTTAAATGTTGATGTTTCATATGTACAAGTGCAATAAAAAGGAAGGTTGTAATATGAAGTTAAAAAAAGGAATAATTTTATCGGGTATAGCTGCTTTATTATTTTTATTTATTTCTGGTACAACTTTGGCTAAATATGCTTTTAAGGATAATTTGAAGAAAACTTTAATTGTACCTGATTCTTTTACTTATAGTTCTAAGAATGAAACTTTTCAGTATACTGGTGATGTTCAGTCTTTTGTGGCACCTGAAGATGGTAATTATTTTATAGAATTATGGGGTGCTACTGGTGGTGGTGATCATCCAGGTACAGGTGCTTATACATCAGGTTATATTTCTTTAAAAAAGGGTGATCAACTTTTTATTTATGTTGGTTCTAGAGGTGGAGATGGTACTAAGGATGTTGTAGGAACTGCTGGTTATAATGGTGGTGGTTCCGGAGGTAATCATTGTTCTAATTCTGTTATTAATGGACATGGTGGTGGTGGTGCTACCGATGTTAGATTAGTTAGTGGTAATTGGAATAATAGTGAAAGTTTAAAATCAAGAATCATGGTTGCTGCCGGTGGTGGTGGTGGCTATGACTGGGATGCAGGTGGTGCTGCTGGAGGACTTACTGGTTATAATACAGCAGCCAATAAAATTCAGGTAGCTACACAAACGTCTTCATCATTTGGTATTGGTCAAACCGGAGGTAGTAAATCATCATTTGATAACCAAGGTGCCGAGGGTAACTGTGGAGGAGGAGGCGGCTACTATGGTGGTGGTGCTTCAACACAAACAGGTTCTTACTCTAATGCTGGAGGTGGAGGAGGATCTTCCTTTATTTCTGGTCATGATGGTTGTGATGCAATAGATGCTAATGGAAATCATACTGCTAATAATGTTCATTATTCTGGTAAGTATTTTTATAATACAACTATGATAGATGGTCAAGGATATAATTGGACTACTACTAAGGGGAGTTATACTGGCCTTCCTAGTAGTGGTGCTACAAATTCAAAGGATGGTTATGCAAAAATTTCTTATTCTAGTTCTTCTGGGGAAGTAGACCCTGGTGATGATAAGACTGAATATGTGTTTAATTATACTGGATCAGCTCAAACTTTCAGTGTCCCAAGTACTGGTAAATATTTAATTGAGTTATGGGGTGCCGAAGGTGGTGGAGATTATTCTGGTAAGGGTGCTTACACTTATGGTTATATTAATTTAACTAAGGGATTAAATTTATATGTTTTTGTTGGCTCTAAAGGTGGAGATGGTACTAATGATGTTGTAGGAACTGCTGGCTATAATGGTGGTGGTTCTGGAGGTAACCATTGTTCTAATACAGTTATTAATGGACATGGTGGTGGTGGTGCTACTGATGTCAGATTAGTAGGTGGAAATTGGAATGATACACAAGGATTGCGTTCAAGAATTATGGTTGCTGCTGGTGGTGGTGGTGGCTATCACTGGGATGCAGGTGGTGCTGCTGGAGGACTTACTGGTTATAATACAGCAGCCAATAAAATTCAGGTAGCTACACAAACGTCTTCATCATTTGGTATTGGTCAAACCGGAGGTAGTAAATCATCATTTGATAACCAAGGTGCCGAGGGTAACTGTGGAGGAGGAGGCGGCTACTATGGTGGTGGTGCTTCAACACAAACAGGTTCTTACTCTAATGCTGGAGGAGGAGGAGGATCTTCCTTTATTTCAGGCCATAGTGGTTGTAATGCTATAGCACAAGATGGATCTCATACTGGTAATTCTACACATTATTCTAATTATGTTTTTTCAGATACTAAAATGATTGATGGAACTGGTTATAATTGGACTAATGTAAAAGGAAGCTATGTTGGTGTTCCTAGTACAACAGGTTCTACTGTTAGTGCTGGTAATTCTGGTAATGGTTATGCCAAGATTACAAAAATTGGATAATTAGTAAAAAAATATCTTGTAAGTGATAAAAGTTAAATGTATAATTATGGATAGGGTATAAGGTATTGTGTGTATCTTTTTTAGAAGGAGTATAGTTATGAAAAAAGAAAAGAAATTTTATAAGAAGGTTAGTTTTTGGTTTACTTGTTTAGCTATAGTGATTTTATTACCAATATTAATTATTAATATGTTAATTATATATAGAGCAAATAAAAATCCAAATGAAATTCCTGGTATTTTTGGATATAAGCCTTTAATTGTAATGTCTGGATCAATGGAGACTTCAATTTATACAGGTGATTTAATTTTTACAAAGGATGTAGATCCTAATACTTTAAAAGTTGGGGATGTTATTGCTTTTAGAGAAGATAATGATTTTGTTACTACCCATAGAATTATTGATATTAAAAATGTGGATGGGAAAAAATATTTTGCAACTAAAGGTGATAACAACAATACAGCTGATAAACAATTAGTTGCTTTAGATAAAGTAGAAGGTATTTATATATCACGTATTCCTGGTTTAGGTAATGCATTAGTATTTTTACAAAAACCTATAGGATTGGTTACTGTACTTGCAGTAATACTTATATTTGGTCTTATTATATTCTCTGTTTCTGGTTCTTTAAGTTCTAAAGAAATGCAAAAAGTTGATGATGACTTATTAAAAGAATTAGAAGAACTTAGACAAGAAAAGAAATTAAGAGAAGAAAAAGATAAGTCTAATGACAAAGAAAAAAAAGATAAATAATGGTGTAATTAGAAATAATGGTATGGCACATATATTATTTCTATTGCATATAGATTTCTACGCAGTAGATTGAATTAAAATAGGAGGTAAAAAACATGAATAAGAAAAAATCAATGATTTTATTACTAGTGGTACTATTATTAGTAGCTGTATCAGGTAGTTTAGTTGCTGGTACTTATGCAAAGTATACTGCTGAACTAAGTGATGCTAGTGGTACTGCACAAGTTGCTAAATGGTCTTTTGCTGAAGATAATACATTAGATGCTTTGGCATTTACATTAGCAGATACTGTAGATGCTTCTACTTTAACAGCTAATAAAATAGCACCTGGTACTAAAGGTAGTTTTAATATTGCGTTAGTTAATACTAATTCTGATGTTGCAGTTGATTTTACTATAGCTCTTAAGAGTATTGAAAATGCACCTACAAACTTAAAATTATATGCAGATGCAGCTCATACAAAAGAGTTGAATACTAGTAGCCCAATTACTGGTGTTTTAGCAGCAAAAGATTCTGTTGGTGTTACTGCTACTATTTATTGGGTATGGGATTATGAACAAACAGGTAATGTTGAAACTGGTGATCAAGCTGATACTACTGATGGTAAAAATGCAAAAGATATGACAGTTACTATTAATGTTTCTGGTGTTCAAAAACAACCTAGTGCAACAGCTGTTACTTCAAAAATAAATAAATAGTGCCAATGAAAGTTAATTTCAACTTTCGTTAAAGGGTACTATAATAGTATCCTTTAATGAGTGTTGAAATGTGGTGAAATAATGGAGAATAAAAAGAAAAAAATTTGTAATAGAAATTTTTTGAAAATACTTATTATTGTTTTTATAATTCTTATTTTTATTTTGCTTTCAATAGTTTCATCAAAATTTGGGAAAATTGATATTCCTATTCCGACTGGAAATGTTGATATTTTTGATATAAATGTTTGTTGTAATAATCAGTGCGATAATAAATCTACTAATACTGATGATAAAAATGATACTAGTGTGGATAGTAGAGGTAAAACTAAAAGTGGTAGTGTAATTATTAGCGATAAATATAGTAAAAATGATACTGATGTTACAGGAACTTTTGGTGTTTTTGATGATGATATTGAATGGTATGATGAATCAGAATTAAATATTTTTAAGAATTATGCATATAGAATTGAAAATATGATTGCTCCTGGTGATAGCAATACATATAATTTTATTGTCAGAAATAATAATCAATTTCCAATAAAATATACTTTTAAAGTTTCTGAGGATAATAAATATAATGTTAATATGAAGTATCGTTTAAAGCAAAATGGTCATTATGTTATTGGTGATAGTAATCACTGGGTTTCTTATCAAGAACTTATTGTTTCTGATGCACTTATTTCTGCTAAATCAAAAACTTTGTATAGTTTAGATTGGAAATGGGTAGATAGTTCTCATGATAATTATGCCGGTCAGGCAATTGATGCAATTTATAAATTATTAATTAATGTTAATGCAGAACAATATATTAAATAATTGAGGTGTTTATGAAAGTTGTATGTAAAGTTTTAAAATACTTGTTATTAATTATTTTATTAGTAATAGTACTTTTTAATTTTAAGGTTAATAATAATGATTTAGTTTCTTTATTTGGATATTCTAGTTTAAAGGTTGTTTCTGGTAGTATGCAGCCTAAAATTAAAGTGGGAGATGTTGTAATTATTAAAAATAGTAATAACTATAATATTAATGATATTATTACTTTTAAAGATGAGGGTAGTTATATAACACATAGAATTATTAAAATTGATAATGGAAAAATTACAACAAAAGGGGATTTTAATAACAAAAAAGATGATAAAATAATAAAAATGAAGGATGTAGTTGGCAAGGTTATTTTAGTTATTCCGTTTATGGGTAATATAATGAATAATCTTTCTAATCCAATAGTGTTATTTATAATATTTGTTATTGGATTTATTTTAATAACTATAATTCCTGAGAAAAAAAAGGATAAGTCTAGTTGTTAATGATGTTAGGTGGTGTAATATGAGAAGGAAAAAGTTGAATAAATTTTATTTTACTGCTTTATTTGTTTTAGCATTTGCTGTTGGTGTTGGATATGCTTTACTTAATAATACTTTAAATGTATTTGGTAGAGTTGGTTTTGCTGGTAATAAATGGGATGTACATTTTGAAAATTTAGTTATTAGTGATGGTAGTATTACTAATAGTAGAGCTTTAATTGATGAGAATAAGACTTCAATTAATTTTTCTTCTGCTTTAGAAAAACCTGGAGACTTCTTTGAATTTTATACGGATGTAGTTAATGATGGTACTATTAATGCTAAAGTTTCTAGTGTTATTAATACTGGACTTAGTGATAGTCAAAAGAAGTATTTACGATATATTATTACTTATAGTGATGATAATCCTATAGTAGAGGGTGAAGTTTTAACTCATGGAGATAAAAGAAGAGTTAAAGTTAGATTAGAGTATAGAACTGATATAACAGCAGATGATTTACCTGTTGAAAATAGTTCTATTGATTTGACTTTTTCTATAAATTATTTACAGGCTGATTAAATCTATTTAATAGATTTTTTTCTTGTAAAAATTAATTAAATAAGATATTATATGTTTGGTATGGAGGTTTTAATATGCATTTACCTGATTATAAAGAAGCTAGAACTAGAAATAAAATAGATTATAAAAGAGTTAAGTTTGATTTTGATAAAAAAATTAAAAGTAAGTATACGGGATCTAAATTCTTTTTAAAAACATATGGTTGTCAAATGAATGAGCATGATAGTGAGAATATTGCAGCACTACTTATTGAACTTGGTTTTTCTAAGGTTGATGATTATAATGATGCTGATTTGATATTATTAAATACATGTTCTATAAGAGAAAATGCTCATAATAAGGCTTTTGGTATGTTAGGAAGAATTAAACATTTGAAACAAGAGAAGCCAGAATTAATAGTTGGTATGTGTGGATGTATGGCACAAGAAGCTAGTGTTGTTGATGAAATTTTAAGAGATTATAAATGGGTTAATTTTGTTTTTGGTACTCATAATTTATATCAACTTCCAAATATTATAGATAATGCTATTGAGGAGTCTAAGCAACAAATAGAAGTTTATTCTAGGGAGGGAGATTTGGTAGAAGGTCTTCCTGTTAATAGAGTTAATAGTTATAAGGCTTATGTAAATATTATTTATGGATGTAATAAATTTTGTACTTATTGTGTAGTTCCTTATACAAGAGGTAGGGAAAGAAGTAGAGCTAAAGAAGACATATTAGAAGAGGTTAAATCTTTAATTGATGATGGCTATAAAGAAGTTACATTACTTGGTCAAAATGTTAATGCGTATGGTAAAGATTTATATGAAGATTATACCTTGGCTAATTTACTTGAGGAAATTGCAATTATGGGAATTCCTAGAATTAGATTTACTACTTCTCATCCTTGGGATTTTACTGATTCTATGATTGATGTTATTGCTAAATATGATAATATTATGCCTAGTGTTCATTTACCTGTACAAAGTGGTTCTAATAAAATATTAAAACTTATGGGTAGAAGATATACAAAAGAGAGTTATTTGGAATTATTTAATAAAATAAAAGATAAAGTTAGGGGTGTTAGTATATCTACTGATATAATTGTTGGTTTTCCTGGAGAAGATGAAGAAGACTTTTTAGAGACTCTTGATTTGGTAAATACCTGTCAATATGATAATGCTTTTACTTTTATATTTTCTAAAAGAGAGGGAACACCTGCTTGTAAGTTAGAGGATAATACACCTAAAGAAGAAAAGGAGGAGAGATTAAAAAGACTTAATGATACAGTTAATAAATATTTCCTTATTAATAATAAAAAATTGGAGGGAAAAGTTTTGCCTGTATTAGTTGAGGGAATAAGTGCTAAGAAGGATATGTATTATGGATATAGTGATACTAATAAACTTATTAATTTCTCAAGTGATAAAGATATTGATATTGGTTCTATTGTTGATGTTAAAGTTACAAAGGCTAAGACTTGGAGTTTAGATGGAGAAGCTTGTGAATAAGGAACTTGATGATTTAGTTTTCTATATTAAAAATACTTCTAGTTATAAAAATTGTATTTTAATTAAAGAAAAGATGAATAAAAACCAAGAATTATGTCAAATAATTTCTAAAGTAAAAACACTTCAAAAAAAATATGTAAGAAGTGATTATAATGATGATAGTTTATATGATGAGATAAATAGATTAAAGAAAAAATTAAATTCTATTCCTATATATAATGAATATATGATGAATTTAAAAGAAGTTAATGAAATGATTGATTTTGTTAGAGATAGTATTAATACTTATTTTGATAAGTTATTAAATGATTAAGGGTAGTTATATTATTTATAACTATTTTTTTTGTTATATTATGTGGAAATTTTTTTGTTTTAATAGCATATATTAGTTTAGGAGGGATACTTATGGCTAATTATAAAGAAATAGTTACTAAGGCTGTTATTGCTAAGGGTAAAAAAATGTTTAGTTCAAATAATAGTGTTAGTGTAAGTAATAATCCATCAACTATTCTTGGTTGTTGGGTAATAAATCATAATTTTAATGGAGTAAAATCTGGTGATAAGATAACTATTAATGGTAGTTATGATGTTAATATTTGGTATTCTTATGATAATGATACTAAAACAGAAGTTGTTCGTGAGACTAATAATTACCAAGAAGTTGTTAATATGAGAAGTAGAGAAAGTGATACTGAAAATGAAGAAATTATTGTTAGAAGTTTAAAACAACCTAATTGTGTTAAAGTATCAATAGATGGCAATAAAATTAATTATACTGTAGAAAAAGAACTTGGTATAGAATTAGTTGGTGATGTTAAGGTTAAGATAGAGGCTAATTTAGAGGAAGAACCATGGGATGAAATAGTTGAAGATAAAACAGAAGAGGTTATGGAAAAAATAGATGATGTAAAAGAGGAATTTATAGAAGATAAAGATACTATATAGATGTGAACAAAAAAAGGTTGACAGTACTATAAAAATATAATATAATTGTAACAGTAAATGCAGAAAGGAAGTGTTTTTAATGGCAGTTAAGATTAGATTAACAAGAATGGGAGCTAAGAAAAAACCAACTTATAGAATAGTTGCAACTGATTCACGTCGTCCAAGAGATGGGCAATATATTGAATTAATTGGTACTTATGCACCTGTTGGAGAATGTAATGTTAAAATTAATGAAGAAGTAGCTTTAAAATGGTTAAATCAAGGAGCTATTCCTACAGATACTGTAAGAAGTTTATTTAGTAAAGCTGGTATCATGAAAAAATTTGCAGAATCAAAAGAAAAGAAGGATAAGTAATTATGGATTTAATTAGTTTAACTTCAGAAATTGTTAAATCTTTAGTTTCTGATCCAGATAGTGTTAGTGTAAAAGAATTTCCTACAGAAGAAGATAATGTGATACTTATTCAGGTTATGGTAAAAGAATCTGATATGGGTCGTGTTATTGGAAAAGGCGGAAGATGTGCTAATGCTATTAGAACTTTAGTACAAGCAAGTTCAGCTTTAAAAGATAATAAATATGTAAAAATAGATATTGATAAATTTTAGGAAAGTTTTGGGCTTTCTTTTTCTTTTGTTATGTTATATAATTATTGTAGTATTACATATATTATATGGAGGTAGAATATGAAAAAACGTATTTTGAGTGCTATAGTTATGATTGCTATATTTTTACCATTATTAATAATAGGTGGAAAGTTTTTTGCAATATTTATGACTTTACTTGCAACTTGTGGACTTTATGAAATTATTCGTATGCGTGAGACTAGAAAAGAATTTCCTTTCTTGATGAAGATATTTGCGTATTTAATGGTTATATTTTTTTCAATGAGTAATTTTAAATCAATAGAGTTTTTATATAGTGTAGATTATAGAGTAATGGCTTTTATAATATTTGCATTTTTAGCACCAATGGTATTTATTAATGATACAAAAAGATATAATTTAAATGATGCTTTATTTTTGATAGGATCAGTTCTATTTATTGGGATGAGTTTTAATTTATTAATAATAACTCGTAATTATGATTTATCATATATTTTATATTTATTATTAATTACAACTTTAACTGATACTTTTGCATTATTTACAGGAATGTTTATTGGTAAGCATAAATTGTGTCCAAAAATTTCTCCTAAGAAAACAGTAGAGGGATTAGTTGGTGGAGTAGTTATGGGTACTGTTATATCTGTAATGTTTTATGTAACAGTTATTAATAATTATAAGTCTTTAGTTTATTTAATATTAATTACAGCTTTCTTGTCTTTAATAGGTCAACTTGGAGATTTAGTATTTTCATCAATTAAGAGATATTATGGTAAGAAAGATTTTTCTGATTTGATACCAGGACATGGTGGAATTCTTGATAGATTTGATAGTTTAATATTTGTTGCACTTGCATTTATTTTGTTTTTAGAAATTTTATAGGAGGGTTATATGTCTATAATTATTAACTTGTTATTATTTATTTTGATTTTAGGGGCAATAGTTTTAGTTCATGAATTTGGACATTTTGTATTTGCTAAGATAGCTGGTGTTTATGTTTATGAGTTTGCTATTGGTATGGGACCTAAACTCTTTAGTAAAAAGGGAAAGGAAACTGAATATTCAATTAGAGCTATTCCAATTGGTGGTTTTTGTCAAATGGCAGGAGAAGATTTAGATGATGATGACTCTAAGAAGGTGCCTAAGGATAAAAGGTTACAATCTAAGAGTTGTTTTCAAAGATTTTTAATAATGTTTTTTGGACCATTCAATAACTTTATATTTGCTGTATTAATTTTATTTTTTATAGCACTTATATGGGGTGGAGCTACTATGGATCCTATTGTTTCTAGTGTTACTAAAAATTATCCAGCTTATAAGGCAGGAATTAGGGCTGGAGATGAAGTGGTTAGTATTAATGATCATAAGGTAAAAACTAGTGATGATATGTCTTTATATTTAGCTATTGCTAATACATCTAAGGGATCTAAAATAAAAGTAATAAATAAAAATGGTGATGTTAAAACATATAATGTAAAACCTAAAAGAATTGTTAAAGGTGATAATGAGGGATATGTTTATGGTATTGGGATGAAGCAAAAGAAGACACATGGTGTTTTAAATGCTTTTAAATATACTTATAAAAAAACTTGTTCAATATTTAAACAAATGGTAATTACTGTTGGATATTTATTTACCGGTGGGGTAAAAATTTCTCAACTTAGTGGACCTGTTGGTATATATTCTATAGTTGGACAACAAAGTAGAGCAGGTGTTGCTAATATATTATATTTAGTAGCATTCTTGAGTATAAATGTTGGATTTATTAATCTAATACCACTTCCAGCTTTTGATGGAGGACATATATTATTTATAATTATTGAAAAAATAAAAGGTTCTCCAGTTAATCCAAATACTGAGAATATGATTCATACAATAGGACTTTTCTTATTGATGCTTCTAATGGTATTTGTAACATTTAATGATATATTAAAATTATTTTAAAAAGGCAAAATTGTCTTTTTATTTTTTTTATTTTAGTGTATACTATATTTAGAATAAGGGTTATGGAGTGATACTATGAATAATATAATTATAATTGTTGTTATTGTATTAGTTTTTTCTTTTATTATGGCTATGATTATTACTGGAAATGATAAACATATAAGTGAAGAAGATAGAGAGAAAATGGTTGATGATCCTAGTGTTTTATTGGATGAGGAAAGTAATAATATTAATGCTAATGATGATGCTAATGATAATATTAATGCTGATGTTTTAAATGAAGATTTATCAGATAATTCTCTTGTTTTGAATGAGTTTAAACCTGATAAGATAAATATTAATAATGATCTAGAAAAACATGATAATATACTAGATGATTCTAATATAGTTAATAGTGATGTTAATTTTATTAAAAACGATGTAGAAGATAGTGTTGATATTAATGATAAATTTTTAGATATAGATGATGAAGTTATTTAATTAATATTAAACTTGTTAATTGATATAGGTTTGATATTTTAA